>NZ_BAABGT010000031.1:0-73200 GCF_039541715.1 Pseudonocardia xishanensis | reverse complement strand
CCGCGACACCACTCAAGCATCGCTCACGCACCTCCCGTCATTTGGGAGACACGCCCTAGACCCCGCCCATGATCCATGGTCGGGGAGCGCGGGGGTCGCAGAACGACCGGCCCGCTCCCGATGAGTGGATCATGTCGGCAGGCGGCTGGACCGTGCAGATCGACCGAGGGATGGCGATGTTCCACCCACCCACCTGGTCCGGGGCACCACCAGGCCACAACACCGGCCACCCCGAGCCACCTTCGGAGCGGGGCCCCCGGAGGGCGCAGTCCACCCGCGGAGGGCCGGGCGGTCTCGTCCGGCACGCCCGAGGTGGGGGAGGTGAGCAGGGCGCGCGCGTCGACCTTGAGCTGCCGGCCGGTGACGTACCGGCGCGCGCCCGGGGCCGGGAACAGCACGGCCTCGCTGATGTCCAGCGGTTCGATCGTGTCTACGCGGTGTCGTGGCGCTCGAGCAACCACGAGACCGCGAGTCCGGAGACCAGCCCCCAGAAGGGTGCGCCGATGCTCAGCACCGTGATCCCCGAGACCGTCACGACGAAGGTGACGAGCGCGCCGAAGGGCCGCCCGCCCCCGAAGGCGGTGGTGAACGCCGTCTGCAGGACGCGGAGCATGGCCAAGCCGCCGAGCGTCGCGACGAAGGCGGGCGGAGCGGCCAGCAGCAGGCCGGTGAACAGCGGGGCGAACAGCCCGAACGCCATCGCCAGCAGCCCGCACGCGATCCCGGCGGTGTACTGCCGCTCGCGAGTGCCGGAGGCGACCAGCAGCGCGTTGGTGGGGCCGGTCAGACACGTCGACACGGCCCCGACACCGGCCGTGACCAGCGACCACACGCCGCAGGCCACCGTCACCATGGACACGGGGACCTCGTGCCCCGCGCTCCGCAGCACGGCCACCCCCTGCCCGTTCTGCACCACGAGCACCGTGACCGCCAGCGGCACGACGAGCTCGACCATGGCCCGCCACGACCACTCCGGTGCCTGCAGGACCGGCGCGGCGAGCAGCCCGTCGACCACCATCGGGCGCAGCGCGCCGCCGACCAGGACCGCGACGACGCCCACCACCAGCGCCCCGAGGATCGGCGGGACCCGACGGCCCGCGGCGGGCCAGGCCGTCAGCACCAGGAAGACCACGACCATCGGCACGGCCACGCCGACGTCCGTGCTCACCGAGCGGACCAGCCCGGTGCCGAAGCTGAGGAACACCCCGGCGACCATGGCCATGACGATCGGCATCGGCACCGCGGCCATGGCCCGCCGGACCCAGCCGGTCAGGCCCAGGACCAGCATCACCACCCCGGTGGCGAGGTACGCGCCGACCACCTCGCCGAAGCTGAGGTGGCCGAGCGCGGGCCCGATGAGCACGGTGCCGGGAATGGTCCAGAAGAAGGCGAGCGGCTGCCGGTAGACCCAGCAGGCCGCGACGGTCAGCAGCCCGTTGAGGAAGAACGCCCCGAACAGCCAGGAGGCGAGCTCCCGCGGGGAGAGCCCGCCCTGCACCCCCGACGCGAGGATCACCGCGACCGGGCCGGTCGCGGCGAACACCACCCCGATCAGCCCGTTGGCTATGTAGTGCGGGCCGAAGTCGCGCAGCACCCGCCCTGGGCCGGGGACCGGCCGGGGCGGGCGTTCCAGGCGCGACTGCGACCCCATCCTCGTCATGCTGAGAGGGTGTCAGCCCGCGGCGATGTCCGACGGGTGCTGCGCCAGCGGGGTGACGGTGATCGTCGTGTAGGCGAGGAGCGGGAGACCCCAGAGGATCTCGTGGAGCTGCGCGTTCCCCTCCACCTCGAAGATCGAGAGGTTGGCGTACTCGCCGACGCAGCGCCGGATCGACTTCCAGTGCCCCGAGCGCTGCCACTCCTGCGAGTAGGCCTTCTCGCGGGCCAGCAGGTCGGCGCGCGCCGCCGGATCGAGGTCCGGCGGCAGCGCGACGTCCATGCGGACGGCGTAGAGCTCCGCCATCATGCCGGGTCGAGCGGGAGGTCGTAGGTGACCTCGTTGCCGTTCGCGCCCTGCGTCGGGTGCAGGATCAGCTCCGGCTTGACGGCCTGGGCGACGTCGTCGTCCACGCAGTCCCCGCCGGTGGAGTACAGCTGGCTCGTGATCGGCGCCGTGCCCTCGGCGGTGACCTTCAGATGCAGGTGCGCGGGACGCCACGGGTGCCACCCGGCCGCCGCGATGAGCTTGCCGCAGGCTCCATCGGTCGGGATCTGGTACGGCACGGGCTGGATGGTGTGGAAGGTGTAGCGGCCGTCCGCGCCGGTGCGGATCTGCGCGCGCAGGTTCCCTTCCGATGCCGGGGGCGAACTGCGAGTAGTAGCCCGCGAACACGTCGAGGAACAGCGGCCACTCGCCGGTCTCGCCGACCTCGATCAGCCACGCCTTCAGGGCGTCGTACTCGGGGTAGGTGACCTGGTGGCGGCGGATCACCTCGTGCAGGGCGTGCAGCGCGTCGGTCGCGATCGCTACACGCGGGCGGGGGCGACCGGACCCCCGGCCCGCTCCTTGGCGGCGAACGCGGCGGTGGCGTTGCGGCCCGATCCCGCGGCGGTGGCGGTCTCCTCGATGCCGGTCTCCGACATGGTGGTCATGGGACTTCTCCTTGCGCGTCGGTGCGGTTCGGGATCTTCAGTCGGTGCGGTAGTGCGCGCGCTTGTCGGGGAAGAGGGTGCGGCGTAGCCGCGGCACCACCACCATCGCGCGTCGGCACCGGGTGATCGCGTCGTGTCCGGGAACCCGGTCAGAGGCGGTAGGCGCGCAGCTTCGAATAGAGGGCGGTGCGGGAGATGCCGAGCTCCTTCGCGACCGCGGACTTGTTGCCGCGGTGCTCGTGCAGGGCCGCGGCGATCACCGTGGACTCGGCGTGTTCCAACGGCGTGAGGTTCCGCCGACCCGCCGCCGCGGCGACCTCGGTGGGCAGGTCCGTGGCCTGCACGACGCCGCCGCGGGCCCGGCGCCCCGCGTCGCGGACGACCCGGGTGAGCTCGCGGAGGTTGCCCGGCCAGGGGTGTCGGCGCAGGGCGGTGAGGGCGTCGACGGCGAGGGCGAGGTGCCGGTCGCGCAGGTGCTCCTGGGCGAACGCGGCCACGGCGTCCGGCCTGCTGCGCAGGGGCGGGACCGAGACGACGGCGGCGCCGAGCCGGTCGAGGAGCAACGCGGCGGGCTCCGGCGGCGGGGTGTCGTCGGGGAGGGCCAGGGTGAGGGCGAGCGGTGGGGGGCTCGGGGCGCGGTCGAGCTCGGCCGCGATCGCCCGGGCGGCAGGGGTGTCCACGAGCTCGACGTGCGTGAGGAGGACGGGCGGGGTGGGATCGGCTCGGGTGGGGTCGGCTCGGGTGGGATCGACGGCGCCGGGCCCGGCCAGCGCGTCCCGCAGCCCGCCCACCCAGGCCCGCAGCCCGTCGACCGGCAGGGTCGCCGCGTCCAGCACGACCGCGTCCGGCCAGAGCTCGCGGAGCAGGGTCAGCTTGCCCACCCCCGGCTCCCCGCGGACCGCCACGACCTCCCTGCCGACGAGGGCGGCGACCCGCTCCGCCGCGGTCGTCCACGGGTCCGGCGTCGTGGTGCCGCGGGCTCGCGGGGCGGTGGGGTCGGCGAGGGTGAGCAGGGCGCCGGTGGTCGTCCCGCCGTCGCGGAGCACCTCGACCCGGGCGTGCAGCCGGTCGGCGAGCTGCACCGTCGCGTCGTCGCCGGACAGGTCGCGCACCTCGTCCCAGAGGTCGCGGTGGTCGAGGTCCAGGGCGGCCGCGGCGGCGTCGGTGATGAGCACGTCCTCCCCGACGATCGCGACCGGGCCGAGGCCGCGGCGGCGGGCGGTGAGGAACGCGTCGAGCAGCACCCGCTCCCGCGCGCTCGCGGCCCGCCACAGCGCGGACTGGATCTCCTCGACCAGCGTCCGCACGACGACCGCGAGCAGCGGGTTCGTGTGCTCGGCCCGGCAGGTCACGTTGACCGCCCCGACGGTGCGCCGGGTGACGGGATGGCGGATCGGCGCCGCCACGCAGGTGACGTGGTGGAAGCGCTGCACGAAGTGCTCCGAGCCGCGGACCAGCGCGATCCGCCCCGTCTCCAGGGCGGTGCCGAGCCCGTTGGTGCCGATGAACTCCTCGTCGAAGCAGAACCCCTCGCTGACCCGCAGGTCGTCCAGCGTGGTGCGCAGCGCGGGCTCGGAGACCCAGCGCCACAGGACCGCGCCGCGCTCGTCGCTCAGCGCCAGGCACGATCCGTCGCCGGTGAGCAGCTCGGCCATCCGGGCCAGGATCGGGACGGCGATGCGGGCGAGCCGGGTGTCCGGGTCGGCGTCGGTGAACGGGACGTCGACGTGTTCGGGGTCGACGCCGTTCCACCGCGAGCGGCGCCACGAGGACAGGACGTCCGGGCGCAGGTCGACGTGATCGTCCCCCGACTGGAACCGTTCCCAGGTGCTGACCGTCATGTGCGACCCCCGACCGCGCCGTCCGCCCCATCGTGGGCCGCGGACGGCGCCGGGGCGACTCCTCTTAGGGTCAGCCTTTCTCCGCCAGCTCCTTCTCGTAGCGCTTCGTCATGTGCTCGACGGCGTCGAGCTGGGACTGGGCGTGGGCCTCCCGCGTCGAGCCCGCCCGGTCCTTGGCGGCGAGCGTGCCCGCGGCCTGGCCCTGGAACTCGGGGAACACGTGCTGGGCGATCAGCTCGTAGGACCGGCGGGTGGCCGCCGGGCTCGCCCACTCGTGGCCGAGCAGCAGCATCGCGCCGAACCCGCCCGACTGGTCCCACAGCTTCTGGACCTGGGCCTTCGCGTCCTCGACGGTGCCGATCGCGCCGATCCCCGCCTCGTTGACGAAGTCGATCATCTCGCGGAGGTTCGAGCCGTCCACGGCCATCTGCGGGAACGCCGCGACCTTCTGGAAGTACTGGAACCAGTGCTCGATCCCGTACTCGACCTCCTTGTAGGCCTGCTCGCGGGTCTCGGCGACGTGCATCAGCCCGACGAGCCGCCACTTCGAGCGGTCCGGCGCGGGCTGCCCGTAGTGCGCGGCCCGCTCCTCGACGACGTTCCAGTGGTGGGCCAGGGCGTCGAACCCGTCCGCGGACAGCGTGGCGCCGATGGACAGCAGCCCGACCCCGTGCTGCCCGGCCATCCGCGGTCCGGTGGGGCTCGCGACGGCCGCCACGGCGACGTCGAAACACGGGTCCGAGTAGGGCGCGAGCTGCAGCTGCGCGTTCACCAGCTCGTGCGTGCGGGTGGTCTGCGTGACGGACTCGCCGCGCAGCAGCCGCACGATGATGTCGAGGTTCACCTCGAGCAGCTCGCGGGTGTCGGTCGGGTTCAGCCCGATCATCGCCGAGTCGGTGGGCAGCGAGCCCGGGCCGCAGCCGAGCATCGTCCGGCCGCGGGTGAGGTGGTCCAGCAGCACCATGCGGTCCGCGACCCAGAGCGGGTTGTGGTAGGCGATCGACGTCACGCCGGTGCCCAGCTTGATGTTCCGGGTCCGCTCGGCGGCGGTCGCGATGAAGATCTCCGGGGAGGCGATGATCTCGCTGCCCGCGGAGTGGTGCTCGCCGATCCAGGCCTCGTCGTAGCCGAGCCGGTCGAGGTGCTCGACGAGCTCGAGGTCGCGCTGCAGGGCGAGGGTCGGGTTCTGGCCGGGGGCGTGGAACGGGGCGAGGAAGGTGCCGAAGCGCAGTCTGGTCACGATGGCTCCATGATCGTCATTGACCCGCCGCGGGAAGGCGGCGGCCATGCCCCGAGCATGACCCGCGTCACTCACCCGGGAGTGTGCGGAATGTGGACAGGTGTCACGCCCGGGGGTGCTCGACCGATGTCGGGGCATGACCCGTTGGTTCCGCGAGGGCGGCTGGTACCTGGTGCTGGACGTCGTCTCGCTCGGCATCGCCTCGCCGATCCCGTTCGCGCACGCCGCCGTGCGGCTCAAGCGGCCGCTGTCCATCCTGTGGCCGGTGCTCTACGCCGCGGCGGTGACGGCGCTGCTGATCGCGGTCGAACCCGCCGAGACCCGCACGGACAACACCGTCGGCGGGCTGATCATCGGGCTGATGGTCGTGGCGTTCTGCCACCTGCTCTGGGTCCGTCGTCAGGTCTGGCCCGCCACGCCCGCGCAGTCCGCCGACCCGGCCATGGCCGAGGCGCTGGCCGCCCGGCAGCGGCGCGCGGAGTCCCGCCGGATCGTCGCCGAGGACCCGGCGCTGGCCCGTGACCTGCGGATCGGGCGACCCGACCTGCGCACGGGCTACGACGACGGCGGGCTGGTCGACCTCGGGTCCGCCCCCGCCGCGCTGATCGCCGAGGTCTGCGGGATCGACCTCGAGACGGCCGGGCGGATCGTCGAGACCCGGCAGGCCCGCCCCTACGACACCGTCGACGACGTCTTCACCTGGGCGGACGTGCCGTACGCCCTCTGGGAGCGGGTTCGCGAGCGGGGCGTCGTCGTGCGCTGAGCGCCACTCGGGCGGCGATCGACGGGCGGTATCTCGATGGTGGAGATATCCTACGGGCATGGATCCGGTGCGTGTGGTCGGTGGCGGGCCCGGCGGGATGCTCTCGGCGTACCTCCTGGCGCGGGCGGGGATCCCGGTGACCCTGCTGGAGGGGCACCGGGACTTCGACCGACGTTTCCGCGGGGACTCCCTACCCCCTGGACGTTGGAGACCCTCGACCAGCTGGGCCTGGCCGACGACCTCCTGCGCCTGCCCCACTACCCCGCCCGGCACTTCCGCTTCCACACCCCCGCCGGAACGCTCACCCCCACCGACTACGGCGCGCTGGACAGCCGGTTCCCCTACGTCGCGCTGATGCCGCAGGCCCGGTTCCTGGACTTCCTCGCCTCCCGGGCCCGCGAGCTCCCGACGTTCGAGCTGCGGCTGGGCGCGCGGGTGACCGGGCTGACCGAGGAGGACGGGGTCGTCACCGGGGTGCGGGTGGGCGACGAGGAGCTGCCTGCGAGCCTCGTCGTCGCGGCCGACGGCCGGTTCTCCAGGATCCGCACGCTGGCCGGTCTCCCCGCGAAGTCGCTCGGCGCACAGACCGACATCCTGTGGTTCGCACTCCCCCGCAGGCCGGACGACCCCCCGGAGGCGGACGTCGACCTCTACTTCGGGGCGGACCGCTACGTCGGGCTGCTGGGCGGGCCGCAGGAGTGGCAGGTCGGCTACTCGCTGCCCAAGGGCGGGTACACGGCGGTGCGGGAGGCGGGCGTCGAGCCGATCCGGGCGTTCCTGCGCGAGCGCATCCCCTGGCTCGCCGACCGCACGGACCTGCTCACCGACATGAACCAGACGACGCTGCTCTCGGTGGACATCGCCCGGGTGGAGCGGTGGCACCGGCCCGGCCTGCTGCTGATCGGCGACGCCGCGCACGTCATCTCCCCCGTCGGCGGCAACGGGATCCTGATGGCCCTGCAGGACGCGGTCGCCGCGGCGAACCGGCTGGTCCCGGCACTGCGGGCGGGCAAGGTGCACGACAGCGACCTGATGGCGGTCCAGCAGGACCGGGAGCCCGCGATCCGGCAGGTGCAGGCCGCGCAGGTCCGCACCGAGAAGCAGGTGCTCAAGGCCCGGGAGCGGAACCGCACGATCGCGCCCCCGTGGTTCCTGCGGTGGGTCTTCGCGGTCCCGGCCGTCCGAAAGTGGTCGGCCGAGAAGAACGCGTACGGCCCGAACCCGCCCCACCTGTCCCCCGAGTTGAACCTCAGTGCTGTTCCGACCATGATCGAACGACACTGAGGTCCATCTCGGCTTAGGGTTTCGGGGTGCCGAACCCAGCCGAACCCCTCGCCACCGTGATCCGGTCCGGCTTCACCGAATCCGTCCATCTCGGGCACCTCGCGCTCACCGACGGCGGCGGGCTCGGGGATCCCGACGTCGTCCTCCTCCCCCGCTCCTCGCTCAAGCCGGTGCAGGCGGCCGCGATGCTGCGGGCAGGGCTCGACCTCGACGGCGAGCTGTTGGCGCTGGCGGCGGCCTCGCACTCGGGCCTGCCCTTCCACCGTGCGGGGGCGGAGCGGATCCTGGCCGGGGCCGGGCTGACCGCGGACGACCTCGACAACACCCCCGACCTCCCACTCGACGGGCCCGGTCCCCGGGACCGGCTGTCGCAGAACTGTTCCGGCAAGCACGCCGCGATGATCGCCACCTGCGTCGCCGCGGGGTGGGACATCGCGGGCTACCGCGATCCCGCGCACCCGCTGCAGAAGGCGATCCGCACCCACGTCGAGACCCTGACCGGGGACGACGTCGCGCACGTCGCCGTCGACGGCTGCGGCGCGCCGCTGTTCTCCTGCACCGTGGCGGGGCTGGCGCGGGCGTTCGCCGCGCTCGCCACCGCCGCCCCGGACACCCCCGAGGGCCGGGTCGCCGCCGCGGTCCGCGCCCATCCGGAGTGGCTCGGCGGCCCGGGACGGGCGGTGACCCGGTTCCTGCAGGCCGTGCCGGGGCTCGTCGCGAAGGACGGGGCGGAGGGTGTGTTCGCGGGGGCGCTGCCGGACGGGCGGGCCTTCGCCGTGACCGTGCTGGACGGGTCGGCGCGGCCGGTGCCCGCCGTCGTCGCGCGGGTGCTGGCGGGGTGGGGGCACCCGGTCGAGGAGATCGGGCACACCCCCGTCCTGGGCCACGGCGTCGAGGTGGGCGCGGTCCAGGCGGTCTGACCCTTTCGTGCCGGTTTCGGCGCGCCCGACGACGGCCGCGCGGCTAGGTTCGTCCCCGTGCGCTCCCTGACGCTCGTCTGCGCTGCCCTGCTGGTCGCGGCCACCGCCTGCACCGCGGACCCCGCCCCGCCCACCTCGGCGCCCACCTCCGCGGCCCCCTCCGCGCCGCCCTCGGCCACGGCCGAGAGCGCCGTAGCGGGCGAGCCGCGGGTGCTCGTCTCGGGGCTGGAGGTGCCGTGGGGCATCGCCTTCCTGCCGGACGGGTCCGCGCTGGTCACCGAGCGGATCCCCGGCACGATCTCACGGGTCGCGCCGGACGGGGCCGTCACCCGGCTCGGGGAGGTCGAGGGCGTCACACCGACCGGAGAGGGCGGGCTGCTGGGCGTCGCGGTGTCCCCGGACTACGCCACCGACCGCACGCTCTACGTCATGCTCACCACCGCGGACGACAACCGCGTGGTGCGGCTCGTGGCGAACTCGGACGGCACGGTCGACGGCTCCCGGGACCGACAGCAGGAGATCGTCACCGGGATCACCAAGGGCGGCAACCACGACGGCGGCAGGCTCGCCTTCGGGCCGGACGGCTACCTCTACATCACCACCGGCGAGGCGGGCCGCGGCGAGCCCGCGCAGGATCGCGACGATCTCGGCGGCAAGATCCTGCGTGTGACCCGGGATGGGGCCCCCGCGCCGGGCAACCCCTTCGGCACGCAGGTCTACACGGTCGGCCACCGCAACCCGCAGGGCCTGGCCTGGACCCCGGACGGGCGGCTCTACCAGGCCGAGTTCGGCCAGCAGACCTGGGACGAGATCAACCTGATCGAGCCCGGCGGGAACTACGGCTGGCCGACGGTCGAGGGGCAGGAGGGGCGGGACGGGTTCATCGACCCGCTGGTCCAGCAGCCCGTGCGCAACGCCTCCTGGAGCGGCCTCGCCTACGCGGACGGCGCGTTCTACGCGGGGGCCCTGCGCGGGGAGCGGCTGTTCCGCTACCCGCTGAACCCCGACGGCACCCTCGGCGAGCCCCAGGTGCTGTTCCGGGGGGAGTTCGGCCGGATCCGCACCGTCGTGGCGACCCCCGACGGCCGGTCCCTCTGGTTCACCACGAGCAACCGCGACGGCCGGGGCGACCCGCGCGCCGACGACGACAAGATCTACGTCCTCCCCCTGTCCTGATCGCGGCCGCAGGGCAGACTGACGGCGTGGAGACGCTGACGTCGGCCGGTCGGGTGCGCGGGATCGAGAAGGACGGGGTCACGCGGTACCTCGGCGTGCCGTACGCGGACCCGCCGGTCCGGTTCGCCCCGCCCACCCCGCGCACGCCCTGGGACGGGGTGCGGGACTGCACCGCACCGGGTCCGAACGCCCCGCAGCCGGTGCGGGCCTTCGGTCCGCTGGACATGTCCCCGATTCTCGGGAGCCCGCGGCCCGGCGCGGACCATCTCACCGTCGACGTGTGGACGCCGGGCGGCACGGACCTGCCGGTGATGGTGTTCGTGCACGGCGGCGCGTTCGTCGCCGGGGAGCCCGGCGCCCCCGGCTACGAGGGGACCGCGCTCGCGCGGGCGGGCGTCGTGCTCGTGTCGGTGACCTACCGCCTGGGGATCGAGGGGTTCCTCCCGCTGGCTGGCGGCGCGACCAACATCGGGTTGCGGGACCAGATCGCGGCGTTGGAGTGGGTGCGGGACAACGCGGCGGCGTTCGGCGGCGATCCCGGGAACGTCACGGTGTTCGGCGAGTCCGCGGGCGCGGTCAGCGTCGGGTGCCTGCTCGGCTCGCCCCCGGCGCGCGGGCTGTTCCGGCGGGCGATCACCCAGAGCGGCAACGCCGAGATGGTGCACTCGCTGCCCGTCACGCAGGCGTTCGCGGGGCGGGTCGCGGCGGAGCTCGGGGTGCCCGCCACCGCCGAGGGCTTCCGGTCCCGGTCGGTGGAGGAGGCCCTCGCCGTCCAGGCCCGGATGGTCGGGCCCGCGGTCGGCGACATGCGCGAGCCGGACGGGTCCGATCCCGGCTTCGGGCTCGGGGCGTTCGCCCCCGTCGTCGGGGACGACGTGCTGCCGCAGCCGCCGACGGCCGCGCTCGCCGAGGTGGACGTGCTGCTCGGCTGGAACAGCGAGGAGTTCCGGCTCTACACGGTCCCGTTCGGCACCATCGACGCGCTGACCGCCGAGCAGGCGGGCGCCGCGCTCGGCGCGGTGCACCCGCGGGCCGCGGAGCTGCTCGCGGCCGCCGAGGGCACCCCCGGGGAGCGGTACACCGCGGTGCTCACCGACCTGGTGTTCGGTGCCCCGACCCGGCGCCTCGCCGCCGCCCTGCCCGGACGCGCCCACCTCTACGAGTTCGCCTGGCGGTCCCCGTCCTTCGGCGGCAGGCTCGGGGCCTGCCACGGCCTGGAGCTGCCGTTCGTCTTCGGCACGCTCCCGACCTGCACCGGGCCGGACGCGCTGGCGGGCGAGGATCCGCCCGCCGCCCTGTCCGCGGAGATGACCGCGGCCTGGGTCGCGTTCGCGCGCACCGGCGACCCGGGCTGGGCGGCCTCGTCGGAACCCCACCGGTTCGCGTAGCTAGGCTCGTCCCATGAGCGCCCGGGTCGGCAGGTACGTACGGATGGTCGCGACGCCCGGGGACGGCCCCGCCCTGGCCGAGGGGCTGCTGAAGGTCGCCGAGGGCATGCGCTCCGCCCCGGGCTGCGAGCTGTACATCGTCAACCGCACCCCGGACGAGGAGGACGCCGTCTGGGTCACCGAGGTCTGGGCGGACGAGGCCTCCAGCGACGCAGCCCTGAACCAGGACCTCGGCGAGGCGGGGCTGGGCGCCATCCTCCCCCTGCTCGCGGGCCCGCCGGAGTTCATCGAGCTCGCCCCGGTGGGCGGGCCCGGGCTCGCCTAACGCGTGCGTTCCACCCGGCAGGTCTCCGAGACCGTGTCGGTGCCCGGGGGCAGGCCGCCGCGCTTCTCGGCCCAGCTCGAGTCGCCCGCCCGGTCGGCGTCGACGCTCTCCTGCAGCCAGGCCCCCGCGTCCTGGTCGGCCTCGACCACGAAGAGGTCCCGCACCGACCCGACGGGTGAGTCGAAGGTCAGCACGTACGAGGCCGGGCCCGTGTCGGTCCGCACCGCCGCTTCGGCGTAGAACGGCAGGCCCTCGGTGAACAGCCGCAGCACCAGCCAGTAGGTGTGCAGCGGGGCCGCGGGCTGGGCGACCTCGATGTCCACCCGCATGCTCGCGGGGATGCCCGCCTGCCCGTCGGCGCCGGTCACGCCGAGCAGCCGGACGGTCCCGCCCTCGCCGCCGATGTCGCAGTTGACCCCGGTGGGGCCCGCGGTGACCTCGGCGCCGGGGAGGCTCAGCGGGGCCACGGCCCGCACCCGGGTCCCCTGGTCCCGGCCCAGGAACAGCCCGAACCCGGTGCCCGCCGCGAACAGCAGCACTCCGGCGGCCACCAGCAGGACGACTCGTCGCCCTCGGGACGGGCGGGACGGCGGGGACGGCTCGTCCGGGTGCTCGTCGGGGTGTTCGGGCTCTGGCACCAGCTCCGGTTCGCCGGACAGCGCGACCCACGCCGTCCGGGCATCCGCCCACCGCGGCTCGAAGGGTGCGGGATCGACCCCGTGCACCATGAGGAAGGCGCGCACGGACGGCCAGCGCGGCAATGCCGTGCGTCCCTCCGCGGTGCGCCGGGGGCTGAGCATCCGCGAGCAGGTGGCCGAGCTGACCGTCACCAGGTCGACCCCCGAGGTCCGGGCCGACACGATCGCGTCCTCGACAGCACGCAGCCGCTCGAAGCGTCCGTCGGTGTACACCGTCCGCAGGTCGGAGACCACGTCGTGGACAGCGCTCGGCAGGCCCGTCTGCAACGGGTCGAGCCCCTTCCGCGGCATCGCACGCCTCCCCTGGTCACCTCGCCGGCCAGGTCGCGGCAACGTTGCCGTTGATTACACATCGCAGGTCAGAGGACCCTCATCGGTACAGCGTGACCGATGATCGGCACAGCACGGGGGAAGGCGGGGCAGGGGGAATGACGCAGGACGGGGGCGCACGGCTCGTGCTCCGGGTCGACGCGCCGGTGGGGGACGCACTGCAGATCGGGGAGCTCGCGGTCCCGCTCGGCCCACGGCGGCCGGGTGGGCCGCCGCCGCGACCCGGGCCGCTGCTGGGCCGGGAGCGGGAGCTGGGCCGGATCGTCCGGGCGGTCGAGGGGTCCGCCGGGACGGTCCTGATCACCGGGCGGCCGGGGTCGGGCCGCACGGCCACGGCGGTCGGGGCCGCGCACCGGCTCGCCCCGCTCTTCCCGGACGGCGTCCTGGTCGAGCGGCTGGCCGACACCCCCGTCCCCGCGACCGAGCTGGCCGTCCGCGTGCTGCGCCTGCTCGGCGTCCGGGTACCCCCGGAGCCCCTCGCGGCGGCCCGGACGGTCCTGACCGAGCGGCGGGTCCTCCTGGTGCTCGACGACGTGGCGGACGCCGCCGCGCGCAGCCTGGTCCCGCCGGGCGCGCGGTCGTTCCTGCTGCTCACCGGCCGCTCCGCACTGGACCTGCCCCGGATCCGGCTCGGCGACCTCGGGCCGGTGGACGCGCGGACGCTGCTCGGCGCCTCCGGGCCGGGAACGGCCGAGCTGGTCGCGGCGTGCGCGGGGCTACCCCTGGCGTTGCGTCTCGCGGCGCTGCGGCTGCGGGCGGGCACCACCCCGGCCGCGCTGGCCGCCGACCTGGCCCGTCCCCACCGCGTCCTCGCGGAGCTCCGGGTCGGGGACCGGTCGCTGCGCGCCTCGCTGGCCGCCGCGGCGGCGGCGTTGAGCCCCACCGCCCGCGCCCTGCTCCGCGGGCTCGGCGCGTTCCCGCTGGTCGAGGCCACCCCGGCCACGGCGGCGCTCGCCGCGGGCCTCGAGCCGGAGAGCGCCGCGGCGGCGCTGGCCGAGCTCGTCGACGCCCACCTGGTCGACCGCAGGGCCACCGGCAGGTTCGCGCCCCACCCGCTGGTGCGGCGCTATGCCGAGGAGGACGTCCGAGACCGCGGCGGCCCCCGCGAGGTCGCCGCCGCGGGCGACCGGATCGCCCACCACTACGCCGTCGCGATGGAGCGGGCCGACTCCGCGTGGTGGCGGGTCGAGTGGCCGAACCTCGGCCCGGTCGCCGCGCACCTGGCGGGTCGGGACCGCGGGGCGCTGGACCATCTCGCGGACGCCACGGCGGACCGCGAGCGCACCTGCGCGCCGTGGCAGGCCTGGCTGGGCGTGCAGCAGGCCGCGCTGCGCCATGCGCAGGCGGAGGGCCCTGCGGAGCGGATCGCGACGCTGCAGGTCCGGATCGGCACCGCCCAGCACGAGCGCGGTGAGCCGGGGGCGGCGCTGGTCACCCTGTGCGGGGCGGCGGAGCGCTACCGGGCCGCGGGTGACCCGGTCGGTGCGGCGGACGCGCTGCGGACCGAGGCGGACGTCCTGCGCGGCCTCGGAGCCGTCGACGCGGCGACGACGGCCTACCGCCGGGTGCTCGGCGGCCTGATGCAGCGCGCGGACGGGGAGGCCCTGCGGGTCAGCGCCTGGGCCCTGCACGGGCTCGGATCGGTCGACCTGGCCCGGGGCGAGTCGCGCCGCGCGCGGCGGGCCCTGCGGGCCGCCGCGGAACGCTTCCGCACCCTGGACGACGGTCCGGGCGTGGTCGCGACCGCACGGGCGCTCGGTGACCTGCACCGGTCCACCGGCGACCACCCGGCGGCGGTGGCGGCCTACCGGCTGGCGCTGGCCCGCACCGCCGCGGACGACCGACCCGAGCCCGCGGCGCTGCTCGTCGACCTCGGCGAGCTGCTGGCCCGCCTGGGCGAGCGTGCCGAGGCGGTGGCCGTGCTGGACCGCGGGCGCCGGGCGGCCGAGGACGACCCGGCGACCAGGGCGCGCGCCCGGCGCAGCCTGGCCGTGCTCGTCCAGCGGTCCTACCAGGCTTCGAGCTCGCAGGTCGTGGGCAGGGCGGCGCCATCGTGGCCGAGCAGCGCGAGGACGTCGTCGTCGGTGTCGAACCCGGTCGGACCGTGGTCGGGCTCGGGCTGGTCGGAGCTCACGGGGCGTCCTTCCGAGGGGGGCGTGACCCCGCCATGATCGCCGGAACGGGCGTCGGAGATGTGGCACCCGTGCGGAAAGTGCCGGGGGCGGGCCCTACGCGGTGTCCGCGAGCCGGCTCGCCAGGCCCGCGGGGTCCAGCACCCGCAGCCGGCGCGGCCGCGAGCGGTAGCCGGTGTCGACCAGCCCGGCGTCCTGCAGGCGGGCCAGCTCCAGCCCGACGATCCGGGTCCGCGCGCCGACGAGGTCCGCCAGCCTGCTCTGCGAGAGCGGGACGTCCAGCAGCACCTCGGCACCGGGTCCGGGGACGCCGAACTCGTCCGCGTGGTCCAGCAGCACCTGCGCGATGCGGGTGCCGATCCGGCCCTGCGCGTACCGCACCCGGCGGTCGGTCACCGCCCGCATCTTCGCGACGACCGCGGCCGAGAGCGCCTGTCCGGCCCGCGGGTCCGCGAGCAGGAACCGGTCCAGCACCGCCCGCGACACCACCCGGCAGAGCGTGGGCGCGGCGGCCCGGACCATCGCCGAGCGAGGCCTGCGGTCCAGGTAGCCGAACTCCCCGAGCAGCGAGCCGGGGCCGCGGAAGGCCAGGAACAGTTCGGTGCCCGCGGGGTCCGCGGCACTGATCGCCGCCAACCCGGACTCCAGCAGGAGCATCGACTCCGACGCGGAGCCCTGGAACAGCAGGATCTCCCCGGTGCCGTACTCGGCCACGTGCCCGAGCCCGCACAGGGCGGCCCACAGGTCCGCATCGAGGACGGGAGCCCCACCCGAACCCAGCTCCTGGATCGACATCCGCACCCCCACGGTCGTCGTGCGGTCGTCGTCGCCGCACCCGGAACCTACCGGCCGCGCCCGTACGGCTCGTAGGCTCCCCGGGAACGGCGGATCGGGGTACGGGGGTGCGGGTGGTCGGACGCCGGGGGGACGCGGGGCACAGGGTGTGCGTCGCGGTCGATCTCGAGGGGTACGGCAGGCGGACGGACGCGGGGCAGGAGCGGGCCCAGGAGGGCCTCGCCACCCTGCTCGACACGGTGTGGGCGGCGACGGTGCCCGCGGGTGCGGTGGCGCGCCAACCCAACGGGGACGGCGAGGTGGCGCTGCTCGGCGCGGAGGTCGGCGCGGAGGTCGTCGGCGCCGTGTTCGCCGCGCTCGAGGAGGGCCTGCGCGCGGCGAACCGGACCGCCCCCGAGGGCGAGCGGCTGCGGTTGCGGGTGGCCGCGGGCCTCGGCCGCGCGCGCCCGGCGCGGAACGGGTTCGCGGGCGGCGGGGTCGTCCGGACCTGTCGGGTGCTCGCCTCGCGGGTGCTGCACGACGCGCTGCGGGACCGTCCGGGCGCGGACCTCGCGGCCGCGGTGTCCGAGCCGGTCTTCGCGGCCGCGGCCCGGGCCCTGCCCGCCGACGAGTACCGCCGGGTGCTGGTCAGCGAGCCCGCGAAGGCGTTCCGCGGGTGGGTGTGGCTCCACGTCGGGGCGCCGCTGCCCGCACCCCGCGGGCGCGCGGACCCGGTCCCGGACCGTGCCCCCGCCGTCGGGTCGGGGATGCGCATCGAGATCACGGACGGCGGGCTGGTCGGCACCGTGGTCCAGGCGGGCGAGCTGCACGGCGGGCTCACGCTGCGCCGGGAGGACCGGCGATGAACGGATCGCGGGCACGGGGCCCGCGCGACGGGGGGAGAGCGGTGGGCGAGCCGGAGCTGGAACTGCGGGTGTCGGCCCCGGTCGACACGGTCGTGCAGGTGGGGCGGATGGTGGTGACGCCGCCGCGGGGCTCCCTCGCGGGTGTGCCCGCGGCGCTGCCCGGCCGCGAGCCGGAGATCGCGGCGGCCGTGCGGATGCTCGAGGCCCACGCCGCGGTCCTGGTCCACGGCGTGCCCGGCCTCGGCGCCACGGCGATCGCGCTCGCCGCGGCCGTACGGGCGGCGCCACGGTTCGCCGGCGGCGCCCGCTTCGTGCCGGAGCCCTCGGTGGCGGCGCTGCTGGCGGCCCTCGGCCGGCCGGCCGGCCCGGAGGAGGACCCGGAACGGGTGCTGCGCGAGGTCCTCGCCGACCACCCGACCCTGCTGGTGGTGGACCGGATCGGCACGGCCGAGCAGGTCCGGGCGCTCCTCCCGCGGGGTCGGTCCGCCCTGCTGGCGGTGGCCGCGGGCCCGCTGCCCGAGCTGGACCTCGACGGCGTGGTCGCCCTGCCGGTCGGCGGGCTGCCGCGCCGCGCGGCCACCGAGGTCACCCCCGGGGTCGCCGGGGCCGCCGCGGTCCTGGCCGCCTGCCACGGCTCCCCGGTCGCGCTGCGGCTGTGGGCGGGGTCCGGCGCCGGGCCGGAGGCGATCGCGCGTGGGCTGGGCCTGCGCGAGCTCCCCGGCGCAGGCCCGCTGCCCGCCTCCCACACCACCGCGCTGGACGCCGCCCGGGCCGCCGCCCGCGCGGCCCTGGCGACCCTGCCCGTGGCGGAGCGGGCCGTGCTGCACGCCGCCGCGGCGGTGGTGCGGGCCGGATCGCCGCTGGTGGACGCGGCGACCTGCCGGGCGATGCTCGCCCCGCACACTCCGGTGGAGGAGCCGTTGCGCTCGCTCCTGGAGCGTGGCCTGCTCAGCCTCCGCCCGGGCGAGCTGACCTGCGCGGTCCCCACAGCGGTGCTGGACGTGCTGCCGCGCCCCGCCGCCCCGGCGCCGCCGCCCTCCGCGGGGTCACCGGCGTCCGCCGGGCCGGACCGCACCGTCGCCGTCCCGGGCGCCGACGCCAACGCGAACCAGAGCGCCGACCAGAGCGCCGACCGGAGCGCCGACGCGGACCTGGCCGTGGGCGGAGCCGTGGACGCCGCCCTCGCCCTCATCGCCGCTCGGTTGGAGGATCGGAGCGCACCGCCGGACCCGGTCGAGGCCGCCCTGGCCGGCGTGGCGGCCGCACGGGACCGGGCGGCGCTGCTCGCCGCGACCCTCACCCTCGCGGGCGCGCTGCGCGCCCGCGAGGGCCCCGGGAACCTCGACCGGGCCCGGCGGGCCTACGACACCGTCGTCGTCGGCGCGGCCGGACGGGACGACGCCGTGCACGCCGCCGCCCTGCGCGACCGCGGCCTGCTGGCGTACCGGCGCGGCCGGACCGCGGCCGCGCTGGTGGACCTGCGCGCCGCGGTGGCACTGCAGCACACCCTCGGGGCGGCGGCGGAGGCCGCTCGGACCTGGCAGGACATCGGCGAGATCGAGCTGGCCGCAGGCCACCCGTGCCCCGCGGTGACCGCGCACCGCTCCGCGCTCGCCGTGCTGGCCGAGCTGGGGGACCCGGTCGCCGTCACCTGGACCACGCTGGCCACCGCCCGCAGGCAGCTCGGAGCCGGGGCGGGCCGCGCACCCGTCGGGCTGCCGGACACGCCCGCCACGCGGTCGGTGCTGGTCCTCGCCCGGCTGGACCCCACCGCACCGGACGCCCAGCTCGTCGCGGCCCTCCTCTGAGACGGACCGCAGCGGCGCGGCACCTCACCGCGCCGCTGCGGGACCGGTCAGAGGTGCGGCGCCTTGTAGGGCGCGAGCCCACCCGCGTCGACGACGTGCGTCGTGCCGGTGACGTACCTGGCCTCGTCCGAGGCCAGGTAGAGGACGGCGTTGCTGATGTCGACCGGCTCGACCCACGGGACCGGGAGGCCGTTGAGCGTCTGGAAGGCCGACGTGGCGTTGTCCCGGGTGGGCTCCGCCGAGTCGCCGAGGAACAGCGAGTACATCGCCTCGTTGTGGATCATGGGCGTGTTCACCGTGGTGGGGTGCACCGAGTTGCACCGGACCCCGTGCGGCGCCAGCTCCACCGCAAGCGTCCGCATCAGCCCGACGACGCCGTGCTTGGCCGCCGTGTAGTGGGCGAGGTTCGCGAAGGCGACCAGCCCGGCCGTCGAGCTGGTGAGCACGATCGATCCGGAGCCCTGCTCCAGCATCTGCGGGATCACGGCCTTGGCGGACTTCCAGACCCCGGTCAGGTTGACGTCGATCATGGTCTGCCAGGTGGCCTCGTCCAGCTCCCAGGCGGGCGCGAACGAGGCGATGCCCGCGTTGGCCGCCAGGATGTCGAGCCTGCCGAGCTCGCTGACCCCCGCCGCCACCGCCGCCTCCAGCGCCGCGAGGTCGCGAACGTCCGCGACCCGGCTGACCACGCGCCGGTCCAGCTCCTCGATCTGCTTGGCCGTCTCGGCGAGGTCCGCCTCGGTGGCGCCGCCGTAGGGCACCGAGTCGACGTCCGCGCAGACGTCGACCGCGATGATGTCCGCGCCCTCCTGGGCGAGCCGCAGCGCGTGGCTGCGACCCTGCCCCCGCGCCGCCCCGGTGACCAGCGCGACCTTGCCCTCGACCCGTCCTGCCATGGGGACCTCCCGGTCTGGCGGGCCCCGTTGCCCGCATCCCCACCGTCCGCCGAGCGGCCGGGATCGTCAACGGGCCCGGGGCAGACGCCTTGTCGGCTCCCACACCACCGTGCGCCGTCAGCGGACCCAGTCGTAGCTGCGCTCGACCGCGCGGCCCCAGTTGGCGCGTTCGCGGTCGCGGACCCCGGGCTCCATGTCCGGGCGCCACATCCCCGCCCGGTGCCAGTTGGCGCGCAGCACCTCCAGGTCGGACCAGTGGCCGACCGCGAGCCCGGCGACGTACGCGGCCCCCAGCGAGACCGCCTCCGAGCCCAGGGGGCGCTCGACGGGGACGTCGAGCACGTCCGCGACGGACTGCATGAGGAGGTGGTCGGCGGTCATGCCGCCGTCGACCTTGAGTCGCGTGACGGGGATGCCCGACTCGGCGTTCATCGCCTCGACGACCTCACGGGTCTGCCACGCGGTCGCCTCCAGCACCGCCCGCGCCAGGTGGCCGCGGGTGATGTAGCTGGTCAGACCCACGATCACGCCACGGGCGCTCGGCCGCCAGTGGGGGGCGTAGAGGCCCGAGAAGGCGGGCACGACGTAGCAGCCGCCGTTGTCCGGCACGGTCATGGCGAGGGTCTCGATCTGCGGCGCGGTGTCGATCATGCCCAGCGAGTCCCGGAACCACTGCACCAGCGAGCCGGTCATCGCGATCGAGCCCTCCAGGGCGTAGACCGGCTCCTTCCCGACCAGGTACCCGACGGTCGGGATGAGCCCCTGCGCCGAGCCCGCGATGCGCGGACCGGTGTTCTTGAGCAGGAAGGCCCCGGTGCCGTAGGTGCACTTGACCTCGCCGGGCGCGAAGCAGGTCTGTCCGACGAGCGCGGCCTGCTGGTCCCCCAGCGCGCCCGCGACCGGCACCCCGGGCAACACGTCCGCGCACACGCCGTAGACCTCGGCGTTGGACCGGATCTCCGGCAGCATCCGCTCGGGCACGCCCAGAACGGCGAGCAGGCGCGGGGACCATTCGAGGGTCCGCAGGTCCATCAGCATGGTCCGGCTGGCGTTGGTCACGTCGGTGACGTGCACCCCGCGGGTCAGCCGCCAGATCAGCCAGGACTCCATGGTGCCGAACAGGACGTCCCCGGCCTCGGCGCCCTCGCGCGCGCCGGGGACGTGGTCGAGCAGCCAGCGCAGCCGGGGCCCGGCGAAGTAGGTCGCCGGGTTGAAGCCGCTGGTCTCGGAGTAGAGGTCGGTCAGCCCTTCGGCGACCAGCCCGGCCACGATCGGGCCGGTCCGGGTGTCCTGCCAGGTGATCGCCCTGGCCAGTGGGACGCCGGTGTGCCGGTTCCAGACCACCGTCGTCTCGCGCTGGTTGGCGATGCCCAGCGCGACGATGTTCTCCGGCCCCAGCCCCGCCCGCTTCAGCGCCTCCGGGACGACCCGGGCGACATTGCGCCAGATCTCCTCGGCGTCGTGCTCCACCCGGCCGGGCTCGGGGTAGTGCTGGCGGTGCTCGCGCTGGGCGACGGCGAGCATCCGGCCGCTGCGCGAGAACAGCAGGCAGCGGGTCGACGTGGTGCCCTGGTCGATCGCCGCGACCACCCGGTCCCCGGAACTCACCGGATGGTCCCGAGCAGCGCGGAGATCTCCCGGCCCGCGGCGCGGAGCTGGTCGGCCTGGGCGGGGCGCGGCTCGCCGCCCCCGCCGAAGAGCTGCTCGACGGGGGCGGCGATGCCGAGTGCCGCGACCGTCAGGCCGCCGCCGGAGCGCAGCGGGACCGCCGCCCCGCCCTGACCCGTCTCGTACTCGCCCACATCGGTCGACATGCCGCGGGTGCGGGCCGTGGCCAGGTGCGCCTCCAGCATCGCGAGCGTGGACGCGGTGCGGCCGGTGTAGCGGCGCAGCTCCAGGTCCCGCGGGGCGGGCGTGGAGACGGGCGCGAAGGCCAGCAGGCACTTGCCCCACGCGGTGGCGTGCAGCGGGTGCTCGGTGTTGGTGCGCAGGGTCTGCGGCGAGCCGTCGGGACGGAACACGTGGTGCACGACGCCGGCGACGCTCCCGTCCGGCACCGCGAGGTAGACCGCGCACCCGGTGCCGCCCGCCAGCGCGTCCGCCCAGTTCATGGCCCGGGACCGCAGGTCGTGCCGGTCCCAGCCGGTGGCCAGGGTGAACAGCCCGGAGCCGAGCCGGTAGAGCGCGCTGACGCGGTCCTGGTCGACCAGGCCCTCCTCGCGCAGGGTGCGGACGATGCCGTGCACCGTCGGCCGGGGCAGGTCCAGCGCCGCGGCCAGCTCGGCGAGCGCGAGCGGCCGCCCGGCGCCGCCGAGCAGGCGCAGGATCGTCGCCGCCCGCTCGACGGACTGGATGGGGCCGGGCACGGCCTCAGCTTACTGTGATCGACTCGACAGCCGCGGTTCGACATTGTCGAACGGAGGGCGTGGACGAGCCCACTCGCCGCTTCCTACCTTTCTCCACGCCGACCCCCGCCCGGTGTTCCTGCCACCCCCGGGCGGAGGTCCGCACGAGCGGAAGGAGAGTTCGATGCGGAACTCCTATCTCGGCGAACTGTCCGCCGAGTTCGCCGGCACGATGATCCTCATCCTGTTCGGCAACGGCGTGGTGGCCCAGGTCGTCACCGCGTCGAAGGACAGCCCCCTGGGCGACCACGACTCGATCGCGTGGGCCTGGGGCATCGGGGTGACGCTGGGCGTCTACGTCGCGGGCCGGATCTCCGGCGCCCACCTCAACCCCGCCGTCACGATCGCGCTCGCCTCCTACCAGGGCTTCGCCTGGAAGAAGGTCGCGCCGTACATCCTGGCCCAGACGCTCGGCGCCTTCGTCGCCGCGCTGATCGTGCGGGTCACCTACTCGGACCTGATCAACAGGATGGATCCGGGGCACACGGTCAAGACCCAGGGGATCTTCTCGACCCTGCCGGGCAACGGCGGCGACGGCGTCTCGATACCCACCGCCTTCCTCGACCAGGTCGTGGGCACGGCGATCCTGGTCTTCGTGATCTTCGCGCTGGTCAACGCGCTGAACAACCCCCCGCTGGCCAACCTGGGGCCGGTCGTCATCGGTCTGCTGGTCGTCGCGATCGGGATGGCGTGGGGCGCGAACGCGGGCTACGCGATCAACCCCGCCCGTGACTTCGGCCCGCGGCTCGCCTCGTTCATCACCGGGTACGGGACGGCCTTCCTGGACCAGAACGGCAACCAGTACTGGTGGTTGCCGATCGTCGCGCCGATCATCGGCGGCCTCATCGGCGGCGCGTTCTTCAAGATCCTGGTGGGTCGCTACCTGCTCGCGGACGACAGCGAGCCGCAGCCCGTCGGCCGCGAGGTCCCCCAGTCCCACGGAGGAGAGAACTGATGCCCGAGTACGTCGGCGCGATCGACCAGGGGACGACCAGTACCCGGTTCATGATCTTCGACCACGGCGGCAACGAGGTGGGCCGCCACCAGCTCGAGCACGAGCAGATCCTGCCGCAGGCCGGCTGGGTCGAGCACAACCCGGTGGAGATCTGGGAGCGCACCTCCTCGGTCATCCAGACGGGGCTGAACAAGACCGGACTCTCCTTCTCCGACCTCGCGGCGCTGGGCATCACCAACCAGCGTGAGACGGCCGTGGTGTGGGACAAGAACACCGGGCGACCGCTGTACAACGCGATCGTCTGGCAGGACACCCGCACCGACCGCATCGCGTCGAAGCTGGAGCGAGACGGCCACGGCGACACCATCCGCCGCAAGGCGGGCCTGCCGCCTGCCACGTACTTCTCCGGCGGCAAGATCCAGTGGATCCTGGAGAACGTCGACGGGGCGCGCGAGGCCGCCGAGCGCGGGGACGCGATCTTCGGCAACACCGACAGCTGGCTCGTCTGGAACCTCACCGGCGGGGCGAACGGCGGAGTGCACGTCACGGACGTGACCAATGCCAGCCGCACCATGCTGATGGACCTGGAGACCCTCGACTGGGACGACGAGCTGTTGGCCCTGTTCGACATCCCGCGGTCGATGCTGCCGGAGATCCGGTCGTCCAGCTCGCCGGAGGCGTACGGGACGACGCTGAAGAACGGGCCGCTCGGCGGCGAGGTGCCGATCACCGGCATCCTCGGCGACCAGCAGGCGGCGATGGTCGGGCAGGTCTGCCTGGCGCCGGGTGAGGCCAAGAACACCTACGGCACCGGCAACTTCATGCTGCTCAACACCGGCACCGAGCTGGTCCGGTCGGAGTCCGGCCTGCTGACGACGGTCTGCTACCGCTTCGGCGACGAGCCCGCGGTCTACGCACTGGAGGGCTCGATCGCGGTCACCGGGTCGGCCGTGCAGTGGCTGCGCGACCAGCTCGGGATCATCTCGGGCGCCTCGCAGAGCGAGCAGCTGGCACGCCAGGTCGAGGACAACGGCGGGGTGTACTTCGTGCCCGCGTTCTCGGGTCTGTTCGCGCCGTACTGGCGGTCCGACGCGCGCGGCGCGATCGTCGGGCTGTCGCGGTACAACACCAACGCGCACCTGGCCCGGGCCACGCTCGAGGCGATCTGCTACCAGAGCCGGGACGTGGCGGACGCCATGGAGAAGGACTCCGGGGTGCACCTGGAGGTGCTCAAGGTCGATGGCGGCGTGACCGCCAACGAGCTGTGCATGCAGATCCAGGCGGACGTGCTCGGCGTGCAGGTGTCGCGGCCGGTCGTGGCCGAGACCACGGCGTTGGGGGCGGCGTACGCCGCGGGCCTGGCCGTCGGGTTCTGGAAGGACACCGACGAGATGCGGGCCAACTGGAACGAGTCGAAGCACTGGGACCCCGCCTGGACCGAGGAGCAGCGCCAGACGGGGTACTCGCAGTGGAAGAAGGCGGTCCAGCGAACGTTGGACTGGGTGGACGTGGACTGAGAGCAGTGTGCGGAACGACGCTCCTGCACTGTTCCTCGTCTGAAGGAGGCTTCACACATGAGATCGGTCGCGCTCTCCCCGGATGCCCGTGCACAGGCGTTGCGGGACATGGCGTCCGGTGAGCTCGACGTTCTCGTCGTCGGGGGCGGTGTCGTGGGTGCGGGTAGCGCCCTCGACGCCGCCACCCGCGGCCTGCGCGTCGGCCTCGTCGAGGCCAGGGACTACGCCGCCGGGACGTCGTCGCGGAGCTCCAAGCTGATCCACGGTGGCCTGCGCTACCTGGAGATGCTGGACTTCCGGCTCGTCGCCGAGGCGCTGCAGGAGCGGGGGCTGCTGATCCAGAAGATCGCCCCGCACCTCGTTCGGCCGGTGCCGTTCGTGTACCCGCTCAAACACCACGTGTGGGAGCGGGCGTACGCGGGTGCGGGCGTCGCGCTCTACGACAGCCTCGGGCTGCTCTCCGGGCAGTCCCGCGGGGTGCCGCACCACCGGCACCTCACCCGCCGCGGCGCGCGGCGGATCGTGCCGTCGCTGCGCAAGGACGCCCTCGTCGGCGCCCTGCAGTACTACGACGCGCAGGTGGACGACGCGCGGCACACCATGTTCGTCGCCCGCACCGCGGCGGCGTACGGGGCGCACGTGGCGACCAGGGCCCGCGTCGTCGGGCTGCTGAAGGAGTCCGGCCGGGTCATCGGGGCCACGGTGCACGACCTGGAGACGGGCGAGCGGTTCGACGTCCGGGCCAAGCAGGTCATCAACGCCACCGGGGTCTGGACGGACGAGACACAGGGGCTGGCGGGCGAGCGCGGGCGGTTCCACGTCCGGGCGTCGAAGGGCATCCACCTGGTCGTGCCGCGGGACCGGATCCGGTCGGAGTCCGGGCTGATCCTGCGCACCGAGAAGTCCGTGCTGTTCGTCATCCCGTGGGGGCGGCACTGGATCATCGGCACCACCGATACCGACTGGGACCTGGACAAGGCCCACCCGGCGGCGTCGGCGGCGGACATCGACTACCTGCTGTACCACGTCAACGAGGTGCTGGAGCAGCCGCTGACCCACGACGACGTCGAGGGCGTCTACGCGGGGCTGCGGCCGCTGCTGGCGGGTGAGTCGGAGTCGACGTCGAAGCTGTCGCGCGAGCACGCCGTCGCGACCCCGGTGCCGGGGCTCGTGGTGGTCGCGGGTGGCAAGTACACGACGTACCGGGTCATGGCGAAGGACGCCGTCGACGCGGCCGTGCACGGCATGGACGCCAAGGTGCCCGAGTCGGTGACCAAGAAGATCCCGCTACTCGGGGCCGAGGGCTGGGAGGCGCTGAAGAACTCGGTCGGCGTCCTGGCCGCGCAGTCGGGGCTGCACCCGGCGCGGATCGAGCACCTGCTCGGGCGCTACGGCTCGCTGATCTCCGAGATCCTCGACCTGGTCGCGGCGGACCCCTCGCTGGGCGAGCCGCTGGGCGGGGCGCCGGACCACATCCGCGCGGAGATCGTCTACGCGGCGGCGAGCGAGGGTGCGCTGCACCTGGACGACGTCCTGACCCGCCGCACGCGGACCTCCATCGAGACCTTCGACCGCGGCCTCGGTGCCGCGCAGGAGGCCGCCGACCTGATCGCTCCGATCCTGGGATGGACGGACGAGCAGAAGGCCAAGGAGGTCGAGCACTACCAGGGCCGGGTCGCGGCGGAGCGGGAGTCCCAGACCATGCCCGACGACGCGACGGCGGACAGCGCCCGCATGGGCGCCCCGGACGTCGTGCCCGTCGCGTAGGACCTCCCGCCCCCGCACGAACGGCACTCTTGTGCGGACCTACCGCGCGAGAGTGCCGTTCGTGCGCATTCGGTGGGTCGGGCGGTACGGTCCTGGCCCCGGATTCCTGGAGGGCCAGTGACCACCACCACACTCACCGGCGAGCGGGCCGATCTCCTCGCCTCGCTGCGGCGGCACCGCGGGTTCCTGCGGCAGACCGTCGCCGGCGTGACCGAGGAGCAGGCGCGGACCCGGAGCACGGTCTCGGCGCTGACGCTCGCGTCGCTGATCAAGCACGTCGCGGACACCGAGGAGCAGTGGATCGCGTTCGCCACCGGGTCCCCGGAGGCGATGGGCGGCGGGGAGGGCTGGGACGGGGAGTGGGACCCCGACGCCCCGGACCCCCGCTTCGTCCTGTCCGACGCGGACACCCTCCCCGCGCTGCTCGCCCGCTACGACGCGGTCGCGGCGGCCACGGACGCCGTCGTCGAGACGGCGGACCTCGACCACGCCACGCCGCTCCCGTCGGCGCCCTGGTTCGAGCCGGGCGCGGTCTGGACCCTGCGCCGCACCCTGCTGCACGTGATCGCCGAGACCGCGCAGCACGCAGGCCATGCGGACATCATCCGCGAGGCGATCGACGGCGCGAAGACGATGGGTTGACACGGTGGGCGCCGGAACGCCCGAAGACCCCTGGGTGCTGCGCACTCCCCCGGGCACGTCGGAGTATCTGCTGCACCGGGACGGGGACACCCTCGTCTGCACCGTCGGCAAGACGGTCCTGACCTACCGGGCCCGGGTGCTCGAGGACCTGCACGCCATGCTCGTCGAGCGGGGCGACTGGGTCGAGCTGGGCAGCGCGGACGAGCAGAGGACCGCGAAGGAGGGGACCGTCGAGGCGTGGGCCCGGGCTGAGGACAACCCCGTCGGGGGCTGGTACGGCCTGCGCAAGGGCTACCGCGGGCGGGCGGGGATGTACCTGCCGCCGCTGCTGGAGCACCTCGGGCTCGCGGAGCTGGAGCACAACCCCCGCAACAACCGGATGCGGGCGGTCTGACGCGCCCGCGCGCCCGGCGTCGGACTCGCGGGTCGAGGTGTCGGACTCGCGGGTCACCTTGACGAACCGCACGCGGGCGGGGTCGGATGGTGATGTGAGTGCATCAACGGCGGTGGGGCCCGAGGCCCGGGAAGCGATCGCCCGCGCGGTCGTCGGCAGGGAACGGGAGCTCACGCTGGTGCTCGCCGCGGTGGCGGCGGGCCGGGACGTGCTGCTGGAGGGCCCGCCGGGCACGTCGAAGTCGACGATGCTGCGCGCGATCACCGAGCACTGGGGCGTGCCGTTCGTGCTGGTGGAGGGCAACGCCGAGCTCACCCCGGCCCGGCTGGTCGGGCACCACAACCCCGCCCGGGTGCTGCAGGAGGACTACTCCCCGGACAACTTCGTGCCCGGCCCGCTGGTGGACGCGATGCAGTCCGGCGGGTTCCTCTACATCGAGGAGCTCAACCGGGCGCCGGAGGACACGCTCAACGTCCTGCTCGGGGCGATGGCCGAGCGGGCGGTCACCGTCCCCCGGGTCGGGACGATGCGGGCTCGGTCGACGTTCCGCGTGCTGGCCAGCATGAACCCGTTCGACAACGTCGGCACCGCCCGGATCTCGGACTCGGTCTACGACCGCTGGAACCGGCTCGCGGTCGGGTACCAGTCGGACGCGGAGGAGGCCGACATCGTGGCGCGCCGCACCGGTTGCGAGGACGCCGCGCTGATCGCCGACGGCGTCGCGCTGACCCGGGCCACCCGCACCCACCCCGAGCTGCGGCGCGGGTCGTCGGTGCGCGGGGCGATCGACCTGGTCGCGATCGCCGTGGAGCTGGAGCGCATCACCCCGGACGCCGAGCGGACGCGCACCGTCCTCGACGCCGCGCTGCTCGCCCTGTCCGCGCGGGTCGGGGTGGACGAGGCGTCGGACGCCACGCCGGAACAGGTGATCACCGAGATCTGGGAGAACCATTTTTTCTCCGCCCCCGGCGGGCAGCGCCGGGCCCGCACCGCCTGACCGTCCCGAACGCCGTCGCGCTGCCCACCGCCGAAGCCGGTGAGCGACGGACCCTCCAGCCCCTGCGCCGCAAGCCCAAGAAGCTCGCGGCCGCACCCGACCTGTTCCAGACGGGGAAGGGCGCGCCGGTCGTCGCCGAGCTGAACCCGGACCGCGGCGACGGCGCCGACGAGCTGCCCGCCGGCGGGCAGGGCGTGCTGGTCACCGCCCAGAAGGCGGCGCAGAAGGACCTGACCGAGCTGCTGGAGGACACCGCCCCGGATCCCGCGGTGGCGTCGATGGCGCAGGCGATCGCGCGCCGGCTGGCGGTCCGGCGGCGGCCGCGGGACGCCCGCGCCGAACGCGGCACCGGGGCGCTCGCCTCCGTGCCCTACGCCTACCGCAGCGACGACATCGACCTGGACAAGACCATCGAGATGCTGGCCGAGCGGCCGGTGCCGGAGGACACGGACGTGATCGTGCGGGAGCGGATGAGCTCCCGGCGCGCGGCGGTGCTGATCGTGGACGTGTCGGGGTCGATGCGAGGGGAGAAGGTCCGCATCGCCGCCGCCACGGTCGCGGCGCTCTCGGCGGACCTGTCCGGTGCGGGGGACCAGCTGGCGCTGGTCGCCTTCTGGTCCGACGCCGCCGTCGTCAAGTCGCTGACGGAGCCCGCCACCCCCGCGAAGCTGCTGGACACGCTGCTGCGGATCCCCGCGCGAGGGCTGACCAACGTGGGGTTCGGGCTGTCGGTGGCCCACGCCGAGCTGGCCCGCTCCGCGGCGCGCAGGCGGACCGCGGTCCTGCTGACCGACGCCGTGCACAACGCGGGACCCGATCCCCGCGACCTCGCCCGCCGCTTCGCCGACCTGCACGTCCTGCTCGAGACCGACGGCGAGCACGACCTGCCGTTGGGCCGTGATCTCGCCCGCCTCGGCCACGGGACCCTGACCCCGGTGCACACCCATCGAGACGTCGCACCGGCCCTGAACCGCATCCTCGCCGGGTAGGAGAACCCATGACCGTCGTCGTCGTCGCCACCGTCTCGCCGAAGCCCGGGGAGGAGCAGGCCGTCCGTGAGGCGCTCCTCGCCGCGATCCCGCAGGTCCACGCCGAGCCGGGGTGCGTGAAGTACGCGCTGCACGAGGTGGCCGGGGACTCGACCGACCTGGTGTTCGTGGAGCAGTGGGAGTCGGCGGAGGCGTTGAAGGTGCACGGCAAGGCCCCGGCGCTCGCCGAGCTCGGCGGGGCGCTCAAGGGAAGGCTGGCCAAGCCGCTGGAGGTCACGCGGCTCACGCCCGTCCCCGCGGGCACCGCCGAGCAGGGCACCATCTCGGTGTGACGACTGCACGAACCCTGATCGACCTCGCCGCGATCGAGGAGGCGGCCCGGCGCATCGCCGGGCACCTCGTCCGGACCCCGACCGCGCCCAGTCCGGGCCTGACCGGGCTGCTCGGCGTGCCGGTGACCGTGAAGCTGGAGCTGCTGCAGCGCACCGGGTCCTTCAAGTCCCGGGGCGCCACGGCGAAGCTGCTGTCGCTGACCGAGGCCGAGGGGGCGGCGGGCGTGGTGGCCGTCAGCGGCGGGAACCACGGGATCGCGGTCGCGGAGATGGCCGGGGTGCTGGGGATCGCGGCGGCCGTGTGCATGCCGGAGTCGGCGTCGTCGAGCACGGTGGCGGCCTGCCGGGCGACCGGGGCGGACGTGCGGCTCACGCCGGACGTCGCGGGGGCGTTCGCGCTGGCAGGCGAGCTGCGGGCGGCCGGGCGGACCATGGTCCACCCGTTCGACGACCCGATCGTCGCGGCCGCGCAGGGCACCGTCGGGCTGGAGCTCGCCGAGGACGCGGGCGAGCTCACGGACGTGCTGGTCAGCGTAGGCGGCGGCGGGTTGGTCTCCGGGGTCGCGGCGGCGCTGCAGGCGCGACGGCCCGGGGTGCGGGTCTGGGGTGTGGAGACCGAGGGGGCGGAGGCGATGTCGGCGGCGCTGGCCGCCGGAGCACCGACACCGGTCGCCCTCTCCTCGATCGTCACCTCGCTGAGCGCGCCGTCGGTGTCGGCGCTGACCCTCGATCACGTCCGCGCGCTGGTCGAGGAGGTGCTGGTGGTCTCGGACGCCGAGGCCGTCCGGGGCTCCCTCGATCTCGCCGCGCACGCGAAGGTCTGGGCCGAGCCCGCTGCGGGCTGCCTGCTCCCCGCGGCCCGACGGGTGGTGGACCGGGTGGGGCCGGAGGCGCGGCTCGGGCTGGTGGTCTGCGGCGGGAACACCGGGGTGCGCGACCTGCTCGGGTTCGCGGAGCGGTTCGGCGTGGCGTTCTGACCGCAGGGACGCGGTCCGGCGCCTGCCGGTGATCCACTCGTCGGGAGCGGGGCGGTCGGATATCGACCTCGTCGCTCCCGGACGACGGATCACGGTCGGGACTGTGCAACCGCCGGCCGGCGTTGAGTGCGGTGTGGACGTGGTGGTGATCGGTGCCGGGCAGGCGGGGTTGTCCGCCGCCTGGGGGCTGCGGCGCGCGGGGCTGGACTTCACGGTGCTGGACGCCGAGGACGCACCCGGCGGGGCCTGGCGGCACCGGTGGGACTCGCTGCGGGTCTCCGGGGACGCCTTCGCCGCGCACCGGATCCACTCCCTACCGGGCCTCGAGTTCGCCCCCGCCGATCCCTCGCTGCCTGCCAACGTCGTGGTGCCCGAGTACTTCGCGGCGTACGAACGAGAATTCGCGCTCCCGGTCGAGCGGCCGGTGCGGGTGACCGCCGTGCGGTCGGTGGGCTCGGAGCTGCGGGTCGAGACCGACCGCGGGGTGTGGACCGCGAAGGCACTGGTCAACGCCACGGGGACCTGGACCCGACCCTTCGTGCCGAGCTACCCGGGGGCGTCGACGTTCCGCGGCGGTCAGCTGCACGCCGTCGACTTCCCGGGGGCCGAGGCGTTCACCGGGCAGCGGGTGGTGGTGATCGGGGGCGGCTCCTCCGCGGTGCAGTTCCTGCTGCAGATCGCTCCGGTCGCCGCGTCGACCACCTGGGTCACCCGGACCCCGCCGCGCTGGCGGGAGGACCCCTTCGACGCCGACGCGGGCCGCGAGGCCGTCGCGCTCGTGGAGGAGCGGGTGCGTGCGGGGCTGCCGCCGCGGCCGGTGGTGAGCGTGACCGGCCTCCCGCTCACCGATGCCTACCGCGCCGGGATCGAGGCCGGGGTCCTGGTGCGGCGGCCCATGTTCACGCGGATCACCCCGACCGGGGTGGAGTGGGCGGACGGGAGCACCGAACCGGCGGACGTCCTGCTGTGGGCCACCGGGTTCCGCCCCGCGATCGGCCATCTCGCGCCCCTGCACCTGCGGTCGCCGCAGGGCGGGATCGCGCTCGACGGCACCCGCGCCCTCGCCGACCCGCGGGTGCACCTCGTCGGCTACGGCCCCTCCGCGAGCACGATCGGCGCGAACCGGGCGGGGCGGGCGGCGGCCCACGAGATCGCGGAGTTCCTGCGGGGCGAGGCGGCGGCGTGACGGCACGTTTCGTGCGCACAGCGTGGTGGGGGCGACACGTTTCGTGCGCACAGCGCGGTGCGAGCAGCACGTTTCGTGCGCACAGCGCGGTGCGAGCAGCACGTTTCGTGCGCACAGCGCGCAGCGGGCACACGGCGCGGCACGAGCGACACGTTTCGTGCGCACAGCGCGGTGCGAACAGCGCTGGGCGCACGTCATCGGCGATCTTGCCGCGCTGAGAGCACGAAACGTGCAAGTCGTGCCGCTCGCCGCGCGTCGGGACACCGCGGGCGGGCGGCGGGGGCAGACTCCCGGCGATGAGGCAGGAGGAGCCCGCGTGGCGGCGGGTCACCGCGGCGAAGGATCTCGAGTACCGGTGGCCCGCGACGGTGACCGTGCTCGTCGCCGTCGGGATCCAGTTGCTGTTGCCCGAGACGGTCACGCCGCAGGTGCGGTGGGTGCTGCCCGCGCTGGAGCTGGCGTTCCTGGTCGTGCTGGTGGCGAGCGATCCCGTGCGGATCAGCAGGCGGACGATCGTCGCCCGAAGGGCCGGGCTCGCGTTGGCGGCCGTGGTGGGCGTGGCCAACGCCTGGTCGGTCGTGCTGTTGGTGCGCGCCATCGTCACCGGGACCTCCGGCGACGCGCCGACGCTGCTGCTCTCGGGCGCGGGCGTCTGGCTGACGAACGTGATCGCCTTCGCGCTGGTGTTCTGGGAGCTGGACCGGGGTGGCCCCGCCGCCCGCGCGCACGGCGAGCAGGACCTGCCGGACTTCCTCTTCGCGCAGATGCAGTCCCCCGACCTCGCCCCGCGGGACTGGGAGCCGCACTTCGTGGACTACCTCTTCCTCGCGTTCACCAACGCCACGGCGTTCAGCCCCACCGACGTCCTGCCGATGTCCCGCCGGGCCAAGCTGACCATGATGCTGCAGTCGACCGTCGCCCTCGCGGTCACCGGCTTCGTCGTCGCGCGCGCGGTGAACGTGCTCAGCTGAGCGGGCAGTTCGCGGTCCCCGAGTAGACCGCGCCGTCCCAGGTGCGGGCGTCGAAGGTGACCTCCACGCGCCCGTCGCGCACGGCCGCCGTCGCGGTGGCGGTGCCCGCCCTGCCGTCGGAGGTGACGTAGGAGGTGTCGTAGCTCCAGCCCCCGCGGTCGCTGTTGAACGTGGGCTCGACGACGGGTGATCCCGCGGCCGGAACCGTCAGGTACACGGCGTCCAGGGCGCCCTTCGCGGCGGCGTCGTCGCGGATGCTCACCTTCGTGGTCCCCGCCTCCGAGGAGCAGGTCGCCTCCCCGGTCAGGTCGTACGACGCGCGGCCCGCGACGTCCCGCGGATCCACGGAGAACTGCACGTGGGCGGACGGCGGTGCGTCCCGGGCTACGGCCGGGGCGGGCGCGACGGTCGGGGCGGCGGGCACCGCCGCGCACCCGGCCAGGCCGAGGGCGGAGGCGGCGACGAGGAGGAGCAACGGCTTCTTCATGTGCGGAACGCTACGAACGCGCAGGTCCGCGCCCCAGGTGAGCAGCAGGCGTCCGGGAGGTGGGGCTGGCCTCCCCTCGGATGTGCGGCGATTCTTTGAGCGATGCTCACGATCCGCGGCGCACTACCGGTGGATCGCGCTCTCGAACACCACGCGGGCCGGCCCCGCCCTCGGGTTCGCCTGCGGCCCCGGCCGGTCTGCCGCGCGGCTGCCGGTGCGTGCACGTCGAGACCCCGGCGAAGGCGGGGGTCGGCGAGCTCAGCGGGTGATGCCGGTGTGCCCCAACGAGTAGCGGCCCGGCTGCGGCCAGACGCACAGGCCGTGCGGGCCGTCGCCGACGTCCAGCTTCGTGATCAGGTGCCCGTCCGCGGTGGACAGCACGTAGACGGCCCGGTCGTAGCGGCCGGAGAGCCAGAGCTGGGTGCCGTCCGCGGTCACGTTGCCCATGTCCGGGCTGCCGCCGCCCGGGATCCGCCAGGTCGTGATCGGGGCGCCGGTGTAGGCGTCGAGCACGCTGACCGAGCCCTCGTGGCGGTTGGTCACGTACAGCTGCGTGGCGTCCCGGGACAGGTAGAGGCCGTGGGCGCCACCGCCCGTCGGGATCTCGCGCAGGACCTTCGTGGCCGCGCCGTCGAGCACCCAGACGCCGTTCTGGTCCGAGTCGGCGATGTAGAAGACCGAGCCGTCCGGGGCCAGCTTGATGTCCTGCGGGCCCATCGTGGTGTTCCGCTGCGGCATGTCGATCATGCGGAGCAGGGTCCGGTGCTCGATGTCGATCACGGCGACTCGGCCGGCGAACTCACAGGTGAAGACGGCCGTGCGGCCGTCGGGGGTGAAGTCGGCGTGGTCGATGCCCGCGCAGTCCGGCGTGGGCAGCTCGCCCTGCACGGCCCAGGTGTGCGGATCGTAGAAGACCAGCTTCCGACGGGCCTCGGCCACCGAGATCGCGGACTTCCCGTCCGGCGTGGCGTACATGTTGTACGGGTCCGTCACCGGGATCGCGGCGCCCGGCCTCCCGGTGACCGGGTCGAACGGGACGACCTTGTTCGTGGTGTCGTCCGTGGCGTACAGGGTGCGCATGTCCCAGGACGGCACGACGTGCTGCAGCTCGCCGCCGAGGTGGTAGGTGCCGACCGTCGCGAAGGTCCGCGGGTCGACCACCCGGACGTCCCCGGACTTCGTCTCCGGCACGTAGACCAGCGGCGTCGCGGCCTTCGCGGCGTCGGAGAGCATGTTCGCGCCCGCGCTCGCGTACACGTTGTGCGGGTCGGTCACCGGCGGCATGCCTGCGAGGCCGTCGGCGGCGGCGGGGGCGGCCGTCGACGCCCCCGGCGCGGACGTCTCTGCGGCCGGGGGCGCGGCGGCGGGCGCGGCGCTGCAGCCCGCCAGCACGGCGGCGGCGACCACTCCCACGACCAGCCGGACACGGGTTCTCACTTCTCGACCCTCCTCAGCCGAACAGCCTGGTCGCCGTGACCGGGGTCAGCCCCCGGGACGCCAGGTCCGCGAGCACCCCGGGGATCGCCTGCAGCGTCCCGGGATGACCGAGGTGCATGCTCACCACGCTGCCCGCCGTCGCGGTGTCGATGTTGCGCCGGATCGCGGCGACCCCGGGGTCGGTGAAGTCCTGGGAGTCGACGTCGTAGGACAGCACCGTCGGGTAGCCCGCCGCGGCGGCGAGGCTGCGGACCTCGGCCGTGGCGTGCTGGGTCTGCGAGGGCCGGAAGAAGGCCCCCGGGCCACCGGTCGCGGCCGCGATCAGGTCCCGGCACCGCTCGATCTCCGCGCGCGCGGCCGCCGTGCCGAGGGAGTCGATGTCCTTGTGCGCGTAGGTGTGGTTGCCCAGCTCGTGGCCCAGGTCGGTGACGATCCGGGGCGCGTCCGGGTGCTGCTCGATCCAGGTCCCGACGGCGAGCACCGTCACCGCAGCGCCCCCGGTCCGCAGGGCCGTGAGGACCTGCCGGGCCAGCCCGAGGTCACCCGCACCGTGGAAGGTGAGGGCGACCTCGGGGCGACCGGTGGACGCGTGCTCGACCTCGCCGGTGGGCGGGGCGGCCTGCGCGGTCGGGGTGGGCGGCGCAGGCCGCGGGGTCGCGGTCGCGCGCGGCGGCGACGTCGGCGCCGCGGGGGTGCCGGTGGAGCAGGCGGCGAGGACCGGCAGCGCCCACGCGGCGGCGAGCACCGCCCGCCGGGACGTCCCGGCCCTCTCCCCCTGCACGACGACGGACCCTAGAGCACCCGCCTTCTTGGTCTCCCCTTGGTGGAGAGCGCGTGTCCCCGTCAGTCGGTCCGGACCTCGGTGCCGTCCTGGGCCCAGCGCGTGTGGAAGCTGCCCTCGGTGTCGATCCGCTTGTAGGTGTGCGCGCCGAAGAAGTCCCGCAGGCCCTGGATCAGGTTGGCCGGGCCCCGCTCGCGGCGGTACCCGTCGTAGTAGCTCAGCGAGGACGAGAAGGCCGGGATCGGCACGCCCTGCTCGGTGGCCTTGACGATCACCCGGCGCCAGGCGTCCTGCGCGTTCGCGACGGCCTCGGTGAAGTACGGGACCATCAGCAGGTTGTCCAGGTCGGGGTGCTCGTCGTAGGCCTCGCGGATCCGGTTGAGGAACCGCGCCCTGATGATGCAGCCGCCGCGCCAGATGGTGGCCATCTCGCCCAGCTTGAGGCCCCAGTCGTTCTCCACCGACGCGGCGCGCATCTGGGCGAAGCCCTGTGCGTAGGCGACGACCTTGGACGCGTAGAGCGCCTGGCGGATGTCCTCGACCAGCGACTCGTCGTCCGCCTCCTTGGCCGGGTTCGGGCCCGCCAGGGTCTTCGCGGCCACCGCACGCTCGGAGCGCAGCGCCGAGAGCCCGCGCGCGAACACGGCCTCGGTGATGCCCGTCAGCGGGATGCCGAGGTTCAGCGCGTCGATCGCCGTCCAGGTGCCGGTGCCCTTCTGGCCCGCCTGGTCCACGATCACGTCGACGAGCGGCTTGCCGGTCTTCTCGTCCGTCTGGGCGAGGACCTTGCCGGTGATCTCGATCAGGAACGAGTCGAGGTCCCCGGTGTTCCACTCCTCGAAGATCTTCCCGACGGCGGGCGCGTCGAGCCCCGCGACGTTCGTGAGCAGGTCGTACGCCTCGGCGATCAGCTGGATGTCGGCGTACTCGATGCCGTTGTGCACCATCTTGACGTAGTGCCCGGCCCCGCCCGGCCCGACGTGCACCACGCACGGGGTGCCGCCCACGACCGCCGCGATCGACTCGAAGATCTCGCGGACCTCCTCGTAGGCGGCCGGGTCGCCGCCGGGCATGATGCTCGGCCCGAGCAGCGCGCCCTCCTCGCCGCCGGACACGCCGACGCCCATGAAGCGGAGGCCGTTCGCCTCGCACTCGGCGGTGCGGCGCACGGTGTCCGGGAAGTGCGAGTTGCCCGCGTCGATGATGATGTCGCCCTGGTCGAGCAGCGGGGTCAGCTCCTCGATCACCCCGTCGACGGGCTTGCCCGCCTTCACCATGACGATGATCTTCCGCGGGGTCTCCAGCGAGTTCACGAAGTCCGCCACGGACTCCGACGCCGTGAAGTCCCCCTCGGACGCGTAGTCCGCCATGAACTGCTCGGTCTTGGCGTACGTGCGGTTGTGCACGGCCACCGGCACCCCGCGGCTCGCGATGTTGCGGGCCAGGTTCGCCCCCATCACCGCCAGGCCGGTCACACCGATCCGGCTCTTCTCCGCCATGGCTGAATGCTCCCTCGCTGTCGCCGAGGCGCCGCGCGTGGGCGCCGGACTCTCCGGGCCCATCCTGCCGCGCGGGCGCCGCCGACGGCGACCCCCCGGGTGTGATCCGCTACCGCCCGGCGGTCCACAGTGCGCGGACCGGCGCCGCGAGCCCGCGGTGCGCCGCGACGGCGACCGAGGACGACCGCCGCAGCCACTCCCCCGGCTCGGCGGGCAGTGCCCGGCGCACTCCGTCCCTGCACACAGGGTCACCGCGCGGAGGCGGTCGGACCAGACGCGGACGGGCGTAGGCAAAGCTGCTGATCTCGGCCCCGCCCACCGCCCGGAGCCGCCCCGACGCGCCGGGTGTGCTGCCGGACCGGCCGCGTACGCCTAGGCTGAGACCGTGCGGTTGGCGATGAGCAGCGACCTGGCACTGCGGATCCTGATGAGGTTGGCAGTGGCCGGGCCCGAGGAGGAGCTGACCACACGTCAGGTCGCGGACTCGGTGGCGGTCACCTACAGCCACGCGGTGAAGGTGGTCGCGCGGCTGCAGAAGCTGGGCGTGGTGGACGCCCGCCGGGGCCGCGGCGGCGGCCTCTCGCTCTCCGAGGCGGGCCGGGCCAGCTCACTCGGGGCGCTCGCCCGCGAGCTCGAGGGCGTCGGGGACGTCGTCGGCTGCGAGGACGACCCGCCCTGTCCGCTGCGCTCCGCCTGCAGCCTGCGCGGGCTGCTGCGGGAAGCCCAGGAGAACTTCTTCCGCACCCTGGACCCGGTCACCGTCGGTGACCTGGTCCAGGAGCCCATCCTGCGGCTGCTCGGACCGCGCTCGGCCTGACGGGACGAACCAGGCCCGGTTCACGCCACCGCTTCTCCGGGAGCGATCTCGGCCTTGAGCGGGGCGAGGCTCGCCCCGATCCGGCCGATGGTCTCCTGCGGGACGCCGAGCCCGTCGAGCGTGGCGACCAGGTGCCCCACGACCAGGTCGAAGTGCGCGGGCAGGATGTGCAGCCGGGCGTGCGCCTCACCCATCGAGCGGCCCACGTACTTCTCGGGCCCGCCCAGCGCTACCGCGATGAACATGCGCTGGTGCCCCTTGAGCCGGGCCAGGTCGATGCCGTCGAAGTACGGCGCGAGCTCGGGGTCCGCGACGACTCGCTCGTAGAACTGCTCGACCGCGGCCGAGACCGCGGCCGCGCCGCCGATCTCGTCGTAGATGCTCATGGTTGTGCCCTCTCGCTCGTGTGGTGGTACGCGCGCAGGACAGAACCTAGGGACGGCGGATGATCGAAATATTCGCTCGGAGTGAAGGTTTCCTCACGGCGGCTGCGAGCCGACGGTGAGGCCCGCTCAGAAGGCGGGCCAGGGGATGGCGGGGCCGTAGCCGGAGGGCTCGGGGAACAGCGGGACGGCGAGCATCAGGTCCACCCGCTCCGTCAGCGCCCGGATCTCGGAGAGCGTGATGTGCGGGCCCAGCTCCTCGGCGAGGGGACCCTCGAGCTGCGCGCGCAGGACGGACAGCCGCTCGATCTCCACCTCGGTCAGCTCCTCGCCGACCCAGCCCCACAGGACCGTGCGGAGCTTGTCCTCGGTGTGCATGGTGAGCCCGTGGTCCACGCCGTAGACCCGGCCGTCGTCCCCCGCGAGGACGTGCCCGCCCTTGCGGTCGGCGTTGTTGGCGACGACGTCGAACACGGCCATCGCGCGCAGCCGCTGGTCGTCCGAGTGGACGAGCACGGCGGGGGCGCCGTCGTCGTCCCTGGCACGGAGGACCCGCTTCCAGCCGCGCTTGACCTCCTTGGGGGCGCACACGTCCACCAGGTCGTCCGTGGTCTCGGTGTCCACCCAGGCCTGGACCATGCCGGGGCCGAAGGGGCCGTCACGCAGCACTGTCGGCGGCACCACGCCGAACCCGCCCGCCTCGGAGACCAGGTAGGAGGCGACCTCGCGGCCTGCGAGCGTCCCGTCCGGGAAGTCCCAGAGCGGCCGCTCGCCGCGGACCGGCTTGTACACGCACTCGAAGGTGCAGCCCGCCGCGGACACGGTGCCGACGAGGGTGGCGTTGGAGGCGGCGACCATCCGGCCGGTGACCTCGATCCGGCCCCGTCGGAGCACGTCGAGGACCGCGGGATCGCGCAGGTCGGGACCGGCCAAGTGGTTACTCGGCCGCCTCGGCGCCGCCCATCGGCGAGCGCTGGTGGAACCCGTTGAGCCGCACGCAGACGTGGCCCTCCGGGTCCAGCGGCTCGGCGCACAGCGGGCAGGGGGCGCGACCGGCGGAGACGACCTTCTCGGCGCGGTCGGCGAAGGCCCTGGCCTGCGTCGGGGACAGGAACACGCGCAGCGCGTCCGGCCCCTCGTCGGTGTCGTCCAGCACCACCGACTCGTCGATCTCCTCCTCGGTGACCGCGAGGAGCTCGACCACGATGGACTTCGAGTCCGAGTCCCAGCCCAGGCCCATGGTGCCGACCCGGAACTCCTCCTCGAGCGGCACGGCGAGCGGGTCGTTGTCCGAGGACGACACGGCGGGGTCCGCCTCCGCCTCGGCGCCCCCGAACCGGCGGCTCACCTCGGCCAACAGGGCCTCGATGCGTTCGGCCAGCACGGAGACCTGCTGCTTCTCCAACAGCACGCTGATCGTGCGGGCCTCCTCGATCGCCTGGAGGTAGAAGGCCCGGTCGCCGGGCTCACCGACGGTCCCGGCGACGAACCGCTCGGGCTGGCGGAAGACATGGATGACGCGTGACATGGCGAAACCCAGAGTAGGCCACGCGCGCGGACGTGGCACGCCGATGTGCCCCTAGGCCCCTGTGGACCCGCCCACCACGGCCTCCTCGGCGGGCTTCTCGTCCGGCTTGGGGATCAGCGACGCCACGTCCCCGCCGACGTCGTTCACCCGGGCCACGAAGGGCCGCGTGGGTGTGTAGGTGATCACCGAGATGGAGCAGTTGTCCACGACGATCCGCTGGAAGTTGTCCAGGTGGCTGGCCAGCGCGTCCGCCACGATGGACTTGATCGGGTCCCCGTGGCTGCAGGCGACCCACACCGCGCTCGGCCCGAACTCCTCCGCGATCCGCAGGTCCTGACGGCGGATGGCGGCGACCGCGCGGGCCTGCATGGCGGCCAGGCCCTCGCCGCCGGGGAACACCGCGGCGGACGGGTGGGCCTGGACGACCTTCCAGAGGTCCTCCTTCGCCAGCTCCTTGAGCTCGCGGTTCGTCCAGTCGCCGTAGTCGACCTCGGTGATGTCCGGCTCCAGGACCGGGGTCATCCCGCGGGCCTGCGCCAGGGGCTCGACGGTCTGGACGCAGCGCGTCATCGGGGAGGTGACGATCGCCGCCAGCGGGACCGGCGCCAGCCGCTCCACGACCCGCTCGGCCTGCTCGCGACCCTTCTCGTCCAGCTCCACCCCGGGGCTGCGGCCTGCGAGCACACCGGACGTGTTCGACGTCGAGCGGCCGTGCCGGAGCAGGATGAGGGTGGTCACGCCGTCGACCCTACGTGGCGGAGACGGCGCCGATCGCGAGTGCCGCCAGCAGGGCCGCGCCCAGCGCGATCCGGTAGGCCACGAACACGTACACGGTGTTCTTCTCGACGAACTTGAGGATCCACGCGATCACCGCGTACCCGACGACGCCGGCGATGACCACCGCGACGATCATCTGGAAGGGGCTGGGCCCGTCCCCCGCGAAGACGTCCGGCAGGGTGAACAGGCCGGAGGCGAAGACCGCCGGAATGGCCAGCAGGAACGAGAACCGCACCGCCGCGGCGCGCTCCAGGCCGAGGAACAGTCCGACGGTGATCGTCCCCCCGGAGCGCGAGACCCCGGGGATCAGAGCCATCGCCTGGGCGAAGCCGAGGATGACGCCGTCCTTCATGGTCAGCTTCTCGACCGAACGCCGCTGCGTGCCGTACCGCTCGGCCAGGCCGAGCAGGACACCGAACACGATCAGTGTGGTGGCGATGAGCCAGAGATTGCGCGCGACCGTCTCGATCTGGTCCTTGAACAGCACGCCCAGCACGCCGATGGGGATGGTGCCGATGATCACCATCCAGGCCATCCGGTAGTCCTGGCTCGCCCGCACCTCGGGATCCCGGAAGCCGCGGAACCAGGTCGCCACCAGGTGCCCGATGTCCTTGGCGAAGAAGACGATCACCGCGACCTCGGTGCCGATCTGGGTCACCGCGGTGAAGGCCGCGCCCGGGTCGTGGCCGAAGAACACCCCGGAGACGATCCGCAGGTGCCCGGAGGAGGAGATCGGGAGGAACTCGGTGAGGCCCTGCACGAGACCCAGGACGACGACCTCAAGCCAGCTCACGGGGCGTCACCGTAGCGGGGGTGGGGTCGGGCACCCGCCGCACACCCCCGGATGGCACGCTCGGCGGGTGCAGCGCAGGAGGGTGGGGGGATCCGGTCTGCAGGTCTCCCGGGTCGGCCTCGGCACGATGACCTGGGGCGCGGACACCGACGCCGACGCGGCGGGCGAGCAGCTGCTCGCGTTCGTCGAGGCGGGCGGGACCCTGGTCGAGACCGCGGACGTCTACGGCGACGGGGCGGCCCAGTCCGTCCTCGGCGACCACCTGGCCGCCGGGCTCGTCGCGCGCGAGGACCTGGTCGTCGCCGCCCGCGGGACCCCCGAGGGCTCGGCCCGCGGCTCCCTGCTGCACGGCCTCGACGCCACGCTGGGCAGGCTGCGCACGGACCATCTCGATCTCTGGCAGCTGCCCGGCTGGGACGCCCACGTCCCGCTGGAGGAGACGCTGTCCGCGGTCCAGGTCGCGGTGCTGGCGGGCAAGGTGCGCTACGCCGGGCTCGTCGCGCCGTCCGGCTGGCAGCTCGCGACCGTGGCCGAGCGGGCGCGCGGGGTGGGCAACCTCGTGCTGCCCGTGGCGGCCCAGGCCGAGTACTCCCTGCTGCACAGGGCCGCCGAGCGCGAGCTGCTGCCCGCGGCCCGCTTCCACGGGCTCGGCCTGCTGGCCTGGGCACCGCTGGGTCGCGGAGTCCTCACCGGCAAGTACACCGACGGCACCCCCGCGGACTCCCGGGGGAGCTCCCCGGCCCTCGCCCCGTACGTCGAGGCCCGGCGGAACGAGCGCAGCGCCCGCATCGTGCAGTCCGTGCTCACCGCCGCGGACGGGCTCGGGACCTCGCCGCTCGCCGTCGCCCTGGCGTGGGTGCGGGACCGGCCCGGGGTCGCGGCCGCGGTGGTCGGGGCACGGGACGCGGCGCAGCTCACCGCCTCGCTCGCCACGGAGACGGTGCTGCTGCCGCCCGAGATCCGGGCCGCGCTGGACGATGTCAGCGCCCCCTGAGACGTCGTATGGTGGCGGGTGACTCCGGGTTCACCCGGGGACGTGCGAGTACGGCGGGAGGTGACCGGTGGCGACCGGTTCGGTGGAGACTGTCGATCCCGACGGGAAAATCACGGTGGAGGGGGACTGGGAGTACCGCCCCCTCCGCATCGACGGGGACGTCCCGCGCCTGACGGCGGCGGTGCGGCTGGCGATCCAGGCCGAGTACGGCGGGTGGGAGCTGTCGAGGGTCCGGCTCTACCCGGGCGGGGTGCGCAAGGTGTGGCTGCGCCGCAAGCGCACGAACCGCATGCTCCCGGAGCTCTCGTACTGACCGGCCCCGCCGGCCCCCACTGGTGCTTGGGGACCCCAAGCACCAGTGACCGACCCTTGGGGTCCCCAAGCACCGCGGGCCACTGACGCTCGGGGTCCCCGAGCGTCGCTGCGTGGCGCTTGGGGACCCCGAGCGTCAGTGGCCGGACTGCCAGTCCACGGCAGGCGGGGCGCCTGCGCCCTTCGGGCCCGGGACGCCGCGGAAGCCGTAGGGGGCGGGCTCGCGGCCGGGTTGGACGAACCAGCACTCCCCCGGCTCCCCGCGATCGAGGATCGTGTCGATCGCGTCCGCCACGTCCTCTGCCGTGAGCAGCGGGAAGTCGCCGAACTGGGTCCTGGCGCCTGCGATGAGCGGGGTGTCGGCGAAGCCCGGGCAGACCGCGTTGATCCGGATCCCCTCGGCGGCCAGCGTCGGCGCGGCCGACCGCACGTACCCGACGACGGCGTGCTTGGTCGCGGTGTACAGCGCGTCCCCCGGCATGGCGACGATCCCCGCCAGCGACGCCGTCGCCACGATCCGGCCGCCCCCGGCCCGGCGCAGCGCAGGCACCGCGGCGGCGGTGCCGAAGATCACGTGGTCCAGGTTCACCCCCATGATCGCCCGGTAGCCGGCCAGGTCGATGTCCTCGACGCCGGACTGGCCCGCGGTGATGCCCGCGTTGAGCAGCACGGTCCGCAGCGGGCCGATCTCCTCGGCCCGCGCGACCAGCGCGGCCACGGCCGCGGGATCGGTGACGTCCGCGACGAGCGCGGTGCCGCCGAGCTCCGCCGCCAGCTCCTCGGCGGGAGCGCGGTCCGCGATCACCACGTGCTCACCGGCCGCGGCGAGCCTGCGGGCGGCGGCGGCACCGATGCCGGACGCACCCCCTGTCACCAGCGCGACCATCAGATGTTCCTCAGGAAGGTGTCCATGACCTTCGCCCCGAACTCCAGCGCGTCGACCGGGACGCGCTCGTCGATGCCGTGGAAGAGCGACGCGAAGTCCAGGTCCGGGGGCAGCCGCAGCGGGGCGAACCCGAAACAGCGCATGCCCAGGTCGGTGAAGGCCTTCGCGTCCGTGCCGCCGGAGAGCATGTAGGGCACGGTCTTCGCGGTCGGGTCCTCGGTGCGCAGGGCGGCGGCCATCGCCTCGACCAGCGGGCCGTCGAACTCGGTCTCGAGCGCGGGGAGGTCCTGGATCCACTCGCGCTCGACGTCCGGGCCCAGCAGCTCGTCGACCTCGGCCAGGAAGGCCTCCCGACGACCGGGCAGCACCCGGCAGTCCACCGTCGCCTCCGCCGTCGACGGGATGACGTTGGCCTTGTAGCCGGCGGAGAGCATCGTCGGGTTCGCGGTGTCCCGGACGGTGGCGCCCACCATCCGCGCGACGGGGCCGAGCTTCGCGAAGGCGCCCTCGATGTCCTCGTCGGGGAACTCCATGCCGGTCAGCGCCCGGATCTCGTCCGCGAAGGCGCGCACGGTGTCCGTCATGACCAGCGGGAAGCGGTGGTTGCCCAGCCGCGCGACCGCCTCGGCCAGGATGGTGACGGCGTTGTCGTCGTGCAGGAACGAGCCGTGGCCGGGCTTGCCCTTGGCCCGCAGGCGCATCCACGCCATGCCCTTCTCGGCCGTCTCGATCAGGTAGACGCGCTGGTCCTCGGCGAGGGTGAGCGAGAACCCGCCCACCTCCCCGACGGCCTCGGTGCAGCCCTCGAAGAGGTCCGGCCGGTTCTTCGCCAGCCACTGCGACCCGTAGGCGCCGCCCGCCTCCTCGTCCGCGAGGAAGGCGAACACGATGTCCCGCGGCGGCACGAACCCCTCGCGCTTGAACTGCCGCGCGACGGCGATCGTCATCGCGACCATGTCCTTCATGTCCACCGCGCCGCGGCCCCAGACGAAGCCGTCCTGGACGGCACCGGAGAAGGGGTGCACCGACCACTCGCTGGGCTCCGCGGGCACGACGTCCAGATGGCCGTGCACGAGCAGGGCACCGCGGGACGGGTCCGCCCCCTTCAGCCGGGTGAAGACGTTGCTGCGCCCGGGGGCGCCGGAGTCGAGCACCTCGACCTCGTAGCCGACCTCGGTCAGCTTCCCTGCGACGTAGTCCGCGGCCTCCTTCTCACCGACCACGGTCGCGGGGTCGCCGGTGTTGGACGTGTCGATGCGGATGAGGTCCGAGCAGATCTGCACGACCTCGTCCGCGGCGCTCTGGGGGCCGGTCATGACCCAGTTCCTACCACCCGCGAGGGGCCCGCTATGATTCCGGAGTCGCACCGGGCGTGCCCCGGTGAGGTCCGAGTGGCGGAATGGCAGACGCGCTAGCTTGAGGTGCTAGTGCCCTTTAACGGGCGTGGGGGTTCAAGTCCCCCCTCGGACACCACCATCGATTTCCGGCGGTACGGCAGCGCGGTCACCGACGCCGAGGCTCCGACGCGGCTCGGCATGGACTTCACCACCCGCGGGTTCGCCGGGCACCTCGACTGTGCGATCCAGCCCACCCCCGACGGGTGAATCCTGCACCTGCGCGCGTCGGACGGCCCCGTCGGCGGGTGAGGGTGACGGACCACCGCCCTCCGGGGGGCCTCGCTCCGGAGAGGGCCTCGCCACCTCCGTCCTTCCGGCCCCGGAGGGCAGCGCGGACCCCACCCGGGCCGCCGGCTTCCGTCCTCGGCCGTCGGTTCGACGCGGAGGCGGCGGCCCGGGCGCAGCCCGTGCCGTGCTGCGCCGCCGAAACGACGGAGGTGGCATCACACAGGGGCTCGAACGCCAGCCAGGCACTGGCGTCGGCGGAGATCTCCTTCGACCACGCCCAGGTCATCGAACGCACCCTCGCCGCCCTACCCGCCCACCTCATCGCCGACCATCACGAAGCGCTGGAACGAGACCTCGTCCAGCACGCCCGCGTGCTGGACCCGGACGCGCTGCGCACTCCGTGCTCGTCGCCGCCGCGGACGCCGCGGCGGGCGCGGGCGGGTTCCGGCAGCTGCGCTCCGAGCTGAGGCAGGTCTCGGCTCTCCCGGTGGGCGAGCTGCGGAGGCGGGCGGACGACGTCGCGAAGGAGCTCCGGGAGCTGGACACCGCCGTGCAGCAGGCGAACTGGACGGTGGAGCTGGTCGACTGACCGGGGAGGGTGAGCAGGTACCCGGACGCGGGGCGTGCACGAGCCCGGGCGGCCGGCGGGTGAAATCCGGCCTCCATGCCTGGCACGCGAAGGGCAGCGTGGGCGGTTCGACTCCGCCGTGCACGGCGCAGCCCCGTACCGACGACGCCTTCGTCGGCCGGCTCCCGGAGGACGACCTGATCCGGGCCCTGGTTCCCGATCTGGAGCCGTGCTGAGCGCGGGCGCGACCATGGGCGGACGCCTCCTACACCGACCTCTTCCTCCACAACTGGCGGCTGAGGAAGCCCGCGGGCCCGCGTGCTGGACGACATGGACCTGCTCGTCCCGAACCGGGGCAACGGCGCGGAGCGGATCTTCTACCCGGTCACGACCGAGCTCGCGATGCGGCTGACCCCGGTGCTCGGCGCGATGCCCACCGCCCAGGACGCCGTGCGTGGCCGCCGTCGACCGCGCCTTCGCGGCCGTGACCGGCTACGACGAGCGGCTCACCGCGGAGCTGGTCGCGGTCCCGGAGGACGTTCCGGACGAGTCGGCCGTCCCCGTCCCGGCGGACGGCGGGCTGCCCGGGCACCGCGGCAGCCTGGGGGCTAACGTCCGCCGCCGCTCGCTCGACTGATGGGTCACAGGCGTGGGTCGGGGAGGCTCTTCGTGGAACAGGTCGGGCACTACCGGATCGAGGAACTGCTCGGCGTCGGCGGGATGGGTGAGGTCTACCGCGCCTACGACACCCAGCGGGACCGGATGGTCGCCCTGAAGCTGCTCCCGGAGGGACTGGCCAAGGACCCCGAGTTCCTGCGCCGGTTCAAGCGGGAGTCCCACGTCGCCGCCCGCCTGCGCGAGCCGCACGTCATCCCGATCCACGACTACGGCGAGCTCGACGGCAGGCTCTTCATCGACATGCGCCTGGTGGACGGCGAGAACGTCCGCACCCGGCTGGAGCGGCTCGGCCCGATGCACCCCGAGGACGCGGTCGCCGTGGTCGGGCAGGTCGCGGAGGCGCTCGAGGCCGCCCACGCGGACGGACTGGTGCACCGGGACATCAAGCCGTCGAACGTGCTGGTCACGCCGGGTGGGTTCGTCTACGTCGTCGACTTCGGGATCGCCCGGACGATCGGCACGGCGCGCACGTCGGTGACGCTGACCGGGGTGACGGTCGGGACGCTCGACTACATGGCGCCCGAGCGGTTCACCAACAAGGCCGTCGACGGTCGCACGGACGTCTACTCGCTCGCCTGCCTGCTGTTCGAGTGCCTCACCGCGACGGGCCCGTTCCCCGGCGACGACCTCCCATCGCTGATGTTCAACCACCTCTACACCGACCCGCCGAGGGTCACCGACGCCCGGCCCGAGCTGCCCGCCGCGCTCGACGACGTCGTGGCCCAGGGCATGGCGAAGTCGCTCGACGGCCGGTTCCCCACCCCGACGGCGCTGGCCGCGGCCGCGAAGGAGTCGCTGCGGTCCGGCGCGGTGGCCCGGCCGCGGTCGTCCGACCGGACCGTGCCGTCGGTGGTGGCGCCGCCCCCGTCGGCTCCGGAGAACACCGTGCCCGCCCTCGTCCCCACCGCGCTGCCCCCGACCGTGGAGCCGGTCGTCCCCGAAGCCGCGCTCGCCGGGTCGGGCGTCGCCGAGTCCCCGGTCACCGACGCCGCTCCGTCCCCTTCGTCCGCCGAGCCCACCGGTCCCGCCGTCTCCGAGGGTTCGGCCGCCCCGGTCGGCGGGGGCGTGTCGACGGACGGCTCGGGCGCCGCGCCCGACCCGGACGCCACGGTCCGGCTCACCGCGGGCGCCCCGCCGGAGGACCCGGACCGAACGGTGATCATCGGCGCCGGGACGCCACCGCCGCCGTTGAACGCCCCGAAGTCGGGTCGTGGGCGGAGGATCGCGCTCATCGGCACGCCGATCCTCGCCGCGATCATCGCGGCGGTGGTCGTCCTGGTCGTCGTCCGGCCCCTCGGGAACTCCGCGGCCCCAGCGGCCCCCGCGGCCCCCGCCGCCGCCGCCGAGCACGACCACGGGGCCGCCGCCCCCGCTGCGGCCGGTGCGGTGCCCGCCGTCGCGCAGAACCCGGCCGTGCCCGCCGCGGGGCAGACCGGTGCGGCGATCGCGCCCGCCATCGCCGTGCCGACAGTCAACGGGACGATCCCGGTCGGCTCCACGCCGGGGTTCCTGGAGGTCGCGCCGAACGGGCGCTTCGCCTACATCGCGAACCGGGACGCCGGCGTCGTCACGGTCCTGGACACCAAGATCAACCAGGTGACGGCGACGATCCTGATCCCCTCGGGGCCGCCCCAGTTCGTCTCGTTCTCCCCGGACGGCAGCCGGGCGTACGTGAGCATCTACAACAAGGACAAGACGGTGAACCGGGTCAGCGTGCTCGACACGGCGTCGAACACCGTGCTGACCACGATCCCCGTCGGGACGCGGCCGTTCGCCTCCGCGACCACGCCGGACGGCAGGCTGCTCTACGTTCCGAGCCACGACGACGGCCAGCTGGACGTGATCGACACGACGACCGACCAGCTCGTCACGAAGGTCGACGTGCCGAAGAACCCGCACTGGGTCGTGTTCGGCAAGGACGGGAAGACCCTGTACACCGCGAACCACGAGTCCAACGTGGTGTCGGTGCTGGACGTCGCCACCAACGCCGTGCGCACCACGATCCCGGTCGGGGCCAGCCCGCACAGCACGGCGCTCTCCCCGGACGGCAGCAGGCTCGCGGTGGTGAACTTCGACAGCAGCACGGTCTCGGTGATCGACACGGCCACGAACACGGTCACCGCGACGGTGCCGGTCGGGCTCAAGCCGCAGGACATCGCGTTCACCGCGGACGGGCGCTACCTCTACACCGCGAACGTCGACGGCAACTCCGTCTCGGTCATCGACACCACCACGAGCCGGGTCACGGCGACCATCCCGGCGCCGTCGCCGACCAGCGTGTCGATGCTGCCCAACGGCAGGCAGGCCTACGTCACGCTGCTGAACGCGGGCGAGGTGATGGTGCTCGACACCACCGCCGGCTGACCAGCACCAGCGCGCCCGGCAGGGTGCCGACCATGGTCAGGATCCCGTAGGCGACGGCGCTGCTCAGCCCCTGGGCCGCCCCGAGCCCGACGGCGCCGAAGACCAGGGCCGCGGCCGCCTCGCGGGGGCCGAAGCCCCCGAGGTTGACCGGCAGACCCATCACGAGCAGCGCGACGAGCAGCAGCGGGAGCAGCGTCGCGACGGGCGCGGTGGCGCCGACGCTGCGGGCGGCGACGACGAACAGCGTGACGTACCCGGCCAGGGCGAGCAGCGAGAGCGCGGCCGCGCCCGCCCAGGCCCTCCGGGACCGCACGACGTCCGCGGCCAGGGTCGCGAGCGCACTCCGCAGCCGGGGGACGGCGAGGGCGGCCGCGGCACTGAGTCCGAGGATCCCCGACGCGGGCCCCCACACCTGCGGCGGGACGCCCAGCACCCGCAGCACGGCGGGCTCCACGGCCAGGACCACCACCCCGACCAGCACCAGCACGATCTGTCCCGCGGCCTTCTCGATCATGACGGCGCGCGCCGAGCGGCCGACGTCACCGACCTCGCGGCCCTGCTTCACCGCCCGCCCGACGTCTCCCAGCACCCCGGCCGGGAGCACGGTGTTGAGGAAGAGCGCCTGGTAGCAGTCGGCGACGGCGGGCCGCAGCCGCAGGGGCATCCCCAGGCTGCGGGACACGAGGACCCACCGCCAGGCGCCGAGAACCGTGGTCACGGCCCCGATGCCGAGCGCCGCCAGGACCGCGGGCAGGTCGACGGAGCGGATCCCGTCGAGGAACGGCCCGGCCCCGAGCCGCCACAGCACGACCCCGAGCAGCACGACCGCGAGCACCGTCCGCGCGTGCCGATGCCCGAGCAGCGCGCCCAGCACACGTTTCGTGCGCTCAGCGCGGCGAGATCGCTGATCCCGTGCACTGTCGACAGCCCTGGGAGCACGAAACGTGCGGGGAGGGATCGTGGTGCTCATGCCAGGACCTCGCACATCTCGGCGGCCGCGTCGGGCCAGGTGGACAGGGTGTCGCGGCGGGCCAGGGCGGCACGGCGGAGGCTCGCACGCCGGTGCGGGTCGTCGAGGAGGGCGGCGAGGGCCGCGGCGAGGGCCGCCGGGTCGTCCGGGGGGACGAGCAGCCCCGGCACCCCGTCCGGCGGGGTCCCGCCGACCGCCTCGCGCACCCCGCCGACCTCGGACGCGACGACCGGGATCCCGCGGGCCAGCGCCTCCACCAGCACCATCCCGAAGGACTCCGCACGCGAGGGCAGGACCAGCAGGTCGGCGGCGGCGTAGGCCTCGTCCAGGGCGGCGCCCGTCAGCGGACCGGTCAGCGAGACCCGACCCGCCAGGCCGTGGTCCGCCACCAGCGTCCGGACGAGCGTGACGTGCGCGGGCGAGCGGTCCACCGGCCCGACCAGGCTGCAGCGCCACTCCCGGTCCGCGATCCGCGCCAGGGCCCGGACCAGCACGTCCTGTCCCTTGGTCGGGGTGATCGAGCCGACGCACAGTAGCCCACCGCCCCCCGAACCCGACGCGACCGGGGCCGGGTCGGTGCCCGGCCGCACCACGCACACGCGCTCGAGTCCGTGCACCTCCGCGATCCGCCGCGCCGACCACCCGCTCGTGGCCACGACCGCCGCGGCCGCGTGCAGGACCTCGCGCTCCCGGTGCACCAGGACCGGGTCGGCGCCCGCCTCGTCGCCCAGTGGGAGATGGACGAGCACGACCAGCCGCAGCCGCGCCGCCTCCGGCACGACCACCGACGGGGACGCGCAGGCGACCAGCCCGTCCAGCAGGACCGTCTCGCCGCGGGGCACCGCCGCCAGCGCGGCACCCAGCGCGGCGAGGTCGGCGGCGGACGGATACGGCCACCCGCCCGCGGCGAGGATCTCCGTCGGCCGCTCCCCGTCGGCGTGTCCGACCCGGGCGCGGGAAGTGCGGGACTCGGGCGTCGGGGGTGGGGGACTCGCGGCTCGGTGGTGTCCGACTCGGACGGCGGAAGTGCAGGACTGGGGGGTCGGGAGTGGAGGGGCCGCGGGCCAGGAGGTCAGGAGGCGGCGGTCGTAGAGGTTGCCGCCGCTGGGGCGGGTGGGGTCGTCGACGTCCGCCGGGAGGACCGCGATCACAGCGGTCTCTCGTTGGTCGCCCAGGCGATGTGGGACTCGTGCAGGGTCACCACCAGCTCCGTGAGGCCACGCGCACCCGGGCCCAGCTCGTCCGCGGCGATCCGGCCCGCCAGCCGGTCGGCCACGACCTGGGCGAGGAACTCCGTGGAGGTGTTGCGGCCCGCGAACTCGGGCAAGTCGTCGAGGTTGCGGTAGGTCAGCTCGGCCAGCACCGCCTTCAGCGCCTGCGCGGCGAGGCCGATGTCGACGACCAGGTCGTCCGAGTCCAGCGACGGGCGGCGGAAGGTCGCGTCCACCACGAACGTGGCGCCGTGCAGGCGCTGCGCCGGTCCGAAGACCTCGCCGGTGAAGCTGTGGGCGACCATCATGTGGTCGCGCACCGTGATGCCGAACATGGAACCTCCGTCAGAGCCGATCAGTAGTCCACACGGACTCCGAGGCCGGACGGTTCACCCAGGATCCCGGGGAGGACCTCGGGGAGGGACGCGAACGGCACGGAGTCCGTGATCAGCTCATCGAACCGTGCGTCCGCCAGCAGCCGCAGGGCGAGGCCCATCCGGTCCGCGTAGCTCCACCGCGCCCGTCGGGCGGGCGCGACCATCCCCACCTGTGAGGACCGCACCGCGAGCCGCCGCGGATGGAACGCCCCGCCGAGCGCGACGGTGACCGGCCGGTCCCCGTACCAGGACAGCTCGACGACCTCGCCCTCCACGCCGAGCAGCTCCAGCGACTGCTGCAGGCCCGCGGACGTCCCCGAGGTGTGGACGACCAGATCGCACTCCCCCGACGCCGCCCCGGGAAGGACCCACCGCGCCCCCCACGCCGCGACCACCGACCGGTCCAGCGGATCGACGACCTCCACCCGCACCCCGGGGATGCAGGCGAGCAGCGCGGCCACACAGCAGCCGACCATCCCGCCGCCCACGACGGCGATCCGGTCCCCCACCCGCGGCGCGGCGTCCCACAGCGCGTTGACGGCGGTCTCGACCGTCCCGGCCAGCACGGCCCGAGCGGGCGGGACGGACGGGGGCACCGGCACCACGGCCGCCGCGGGCACCGCGTAGACGTCCTGGTGCGGGTAGAGGCAGAACACCGGCTGCCCGGACTCCAGCAGGCCCACGTTGAGGTAGCCGTACTTCACCGGCGCCGGGAACTCGCCCTCCTGGAAGGGCGCGCGCATCTCCGCGGCCTGCGCGGCGGGCACCCCGCCGCGGAACACCAGCGCCTCGGTCCCCCGGCTGATCCCGGTGTGCAGGGTCCGGACCAGCACCTCGTCCGGCCCGGGCACCGGGTCGGGGCCCTCCCGCAGCTCCAGCGAGCCGGGCGCGGTCAGCCAGAGCGCCCTCACGGCTGCGGGAAGTACTGCAGGAACATCAGGTCGCCGATCTGTCGGGACTTGCCCAGCGTCATCCGGTTGTCCGGGCCCTGGGGGAAGACACCCGCGTTGACGAACCGCGGCGCCGCCGACTGCCCCACGAAGAACGGCGCGTAGACGACGTGCAGCTCGTCGACCACCCCCGCGGACAGGAACAGCGTGTGCACCGCGGAGCCGCCCTCGACCATCAGCCGTTCGATCCCGCGGTCGCGCAGGTCGGCGAGCAGCCGGTGGACGTCCAGCGGGTCCCCCGCCCCGACGACCGTCGCCACCGACCCCAGCGCGGCCCGCACCCGGGGCACCGTGCGGTCACAGGTGTAGACGTAGCGCTCGGTCTCCCCCGCGGTGAAGAACCGCGCGCCCGGGTCGACCTTGCCGCAGCGGGTCAGCGTGACCTTGGCGGGCGAGGGCGGCCGGCCCGCCTCGACCCGCGCGGCCCGCCGCTCCGCCGAGCGCACCAGCAGCCGCGGGTCGTCCGCGCGCAGCGTGCCCGCGCCGACCAGCAGCGCGTCCGCCCACGCCCGGACCTCATCCACGCGGTCGAGGTCCTCGTCGTCGGAGAGCATCAGGCGGGCGGCCCCGACGTCGTCGATGTACCCGTCGAGGGAGACTGCCGCGGAGGCGATCACATACGGGCGCACCCGTCCGATGGTGCCCTCTCCGAACCCTGAGAGACACCGGCCGGTGGACAACTCGGCCGTTCGGCCTAGAGCAGGTCCCGGATCGCCGCGAAGGTGGCGTCGGCGTCCTCGAGGTGGAAATCGTGGTGCACCTCGGGCACCCGCCGGACCTCCCAGCCGTGTCCGACCAGCTCGGCGAGCACGGCGTCCGGCACCACGGTCGAGCCCTCCGCGGACAGCACGACCGTCGACGGCACCGGTGCCGGGCCGGGGACGAGCGGATGGTGCGTGAGGTCCCGGAAGGTGTCGATCATCACCCCGCGCGCCATGCCCGCCTCGGCCTCGTCCACCAGGGCCTGGTCCTCCGGCGCGAACCGCGCGCGGATCCGCGCCCGCCCCGGCATGGCGGCCAGCGCCACGGCGCCCATGGTCACCGCCGGGGCCACCCGGGACCAATGGCTCGTGGGCAGCCCCAGGGTGCCGTGCCCGCGCAGGTCCACGGTGACCACGGAGCGGCCGCCCAGCGCCAGGATCCGCCGGACCAGGGGTCGCCAGGTCTTCCCGGACCCGCCCAGCCCGTGGACCAGCGCGACCCGTCGGAGGCCGTCGCCGTGGACCGTCGCGCTCAGCTTCACGAGCGGGACCTCCCCCGGGTCGAGCGCAACAGCCAGGTCACGATCGCGGCCGAGATCATGGCCGCCCCGACCACCCACATCCCGAGCCGGTTGTCGCCGGTCGCGTCGGACAGGGCGCCGGTGACGTACGGCGCCACGAAGCCGGACAGGTTGCCGAGCGAGTTGATCAGCCCGATGCCCGCCGCCGCGGCGGCCCCGGTGAGGTACGCGGTGGGCAGCGACCAGAACCCCGGCAGCGCGGCGAGCACGCCGCAGGCGCAGATGGTCACCGCGACCATCGCGAGCCACGGGTTGCTCATGTACAGCGCGATCGGGATGAACAGCCCGCCGACGAGCGCGGGCACCGCCACCCGGACCGTCGGGTTCGCGGAGCGGCGGGTCCAGAGGATCATCGCCACCAGCCCCACGGCGTACGGGACCGCGGTGATCAGGCCCTGCTGGACCGTGGTGAACGTGCTGCCGTACTGCGCGGCGAAGCCCTTGACGATCGTCGGCAGGAAGAAGCTCAGCGCGTACAGGCCGTAGACGACGCCGAAGTACACCCAGCTCAGCGCGAGCACGCGCGGGCTCCTGAGCGCCCCGAGGACCGACTTCGGCCCGGCGTCGGAGACCTCGGCGCCCTCGGCCGCGACGGCCCGTTCCAGGGCGTCCCGCTCGTCCTGCGGCATCCACGTCGCCACGGACGGGCGGTCGGTGAGCAGAAACCAGACGACGACGGCGAGCAGGATCGCCGGGATGCCCTCCACCAGGAACATCACCCGCCAGCCGGAGAGCCCGAACCAGCCGTCGCCGTGCGCGATGATCAGCGAGGACACGATCGCGCCGAGGGCGGTGGAGATCGGGACGGCCGTCATGAACCACGCGGTCATCCGGGCACGCTGCCCGGCCGGGAACCAGTACGTCAGGTACAGGATGATCCCGGGGAAGAAGCCCGCCTCGGCCACGCCGAGCAGGAACCGCAGGATGATCAGCACCGTGGGGTTCGGCGTGAACGCCATGGCCGTGGCGACGATCCCCCAGGTCACCAGGATGCGGGCGATCCAGCGGCGGGCCCCGAAGCGGTGCAGCAGCAGGTTGCTGGGCACCTCGAGGAGCAGGTAGCCGATGAAGAACACGCCCGCCGCGACGCCGAACATCGTGGCGGAGAGCCCCAGCTCCTCGTTCATCCCGTTCGGACCCGCGAAGCCGATGTTGACCCGGTCGAGGTAGTTCACGAAGTACAGCAGGATCAGCAGCGGGATGAGGCGGCGACCGGCCCGGCGGACACCAGAGCGGACCAGCTGCTCGTCCCGACCGACGGCGGTGTCGGAGGACATGGCGGCTCCTTCTAGAAGATTTTGCCGGGATTGAGGATGCCCCGGGGATCGAGCGCGTGCTTGACGGAGCGGTGCAGGTCCAGCACCGCCGGGCCCAGCTCCGCGGTCAGCCCGGGCTTCTTGAGCAGCCCGACGCCGTGCTCGCCGGTCACCGTCCCGCCGAGGGCCAGCGCGTCCGCCACGATTTGGTCGAACGCGCGCTGGGCCCGGGCCCGCGCGGCTTCGTCGCCGTGGTCCACGATCAGCAGAGGGTGCAGGTTGCCGTCCCCGGCGTGGGCGATGTTGGCGATGGTGATGGAGTGCCGCTGCGCGGTCCGCTCGATGCGCGCGAGCATCTCCGGGACCTGCGCCTTCGGCACGCAGACGTCCTCGGTGAGCACCGGGCCGAGCCGTTCCAGCGCGGGGTAGGCGAGCCTGCGGGCGGCGAACAGCGCCTCGGACTCGGCCTCGTCGGTGGACTGGACGGCGAACGTCGCCCCCGCCCCCTCGAAGCACTCGACCATGCGGGCCGCGGCCCGCTCGCCCGCCGCGCCGGGCTCGTCCAGCCGGGCCAGCAGGACGACCTCGGCCTCCACCGACAGGCCCATGTTCCTCCAGTCGTCCACGGCCTCGAGGCAGTGCTTGTCCACGAGCTCCAGCGCCGCGGGGGTGAGACCGGCGGCGGCGCTCGCCGCGACGGCCTCTCCGGCGTCCACGATGGACGAGAAGTACCCCGCCACGGTGATCGCGGGCGGCGGAAGCGGGCGCAGCTTCACCGTGACCTCGGTGACGATCCCGAGCGTCCCCTCCGACCCGACCATCAGCCCCGCGAGGTCGTAGCCCGCGACGCCCTTGGCGGTGCGGCGGCCGAGCCGGACCAGCTCGCCGGTGCCGGTGACCACCTGCAGACCGAGGACGTAGTCCCTGGTCACGCCGTACTTCACGCAACACAGTCCGCCGGCGTTGGTCGCGACGTTCCCGCCGATCGTCGACCACGGCGAGCTGGCCGGGTCCGGCGGGTACCAGAGCCCCTCCTCGGCGACGGCGGCGCGCAGGTCGTCGTTGACGACCCCCGGCTGCACGACGGCGAGCCGCTCCAGCGGGTCGATCTCCAGGACGCGGTCCATCCGGTCCAGCGCGAGCACCACGCACCCGTCGACGGCGTTCGCCCCGCCCGAGAGCCCCGTGCCCGCGCCGCGCGCGACGACCGGGACGGAGTGCGCGAAGCAGGCCCGGACGACGGCCTGGACCTCCTCCGGGGTGATCGCGCGGACCACCGCGAGCGGCCTGCCCGCCGGGGCCCACTCGGCCTCGTCGTGCGCCAGGGACGAGGTCACGTCCGGATCGGTGAGCACCCGCTCGGCCGGGAGGTCCAGCTCCTCGAGGATCGTCACAGCTCGCCAGGGAAGAGCAGGGCCTCGGTCACGGGCGGCAGGCTCGGTGCGGCCGCGGGCCCCGCCTTCTCGATCAGTCGGACGAGCGCCGGGGTGGCCTGCGCGCGGGTGAACCCGCGGCCGGTGTCCGGGATGACCCGGGCGAAGAAGGTGCCGGAGTTCTCGTCGGTCGGGCCGTGGAGGCCGTAGGGCCGGTCCTCGGTGTTCGTCATGCGCGGCGTCTGGTCCACGGTCACGACCCCCGCACGCCCGCGGTGCCGAAGAGGTCCCCGAAGGCCCAGATCACGTCGGCCCATGGACTGTCCGACGTGCACGACCTCGCCGAGGTCCAGCTGGTCGAGCGCGTCCCGCAGGTCCTTGCCGTGCCGGGACATCCGGTGGCCGAAGGCCGGGGCCTCGGACAGCCCGTGCGAGCGGCGGTCCACCGCCGCGTGCAGGGTCACTCCGTCACTGGTCCGCATTCGCCGGATCGTAGGCGGCTCCGCCGCGCGTGCGCGGTCGGTGGTGCTCCGGCCCGCCCCCGCTCACAGGTGGCGCAGCCGCGAGCCCGCCTCGGCGCGGAAGCGCTCCACGTTCGCGAGCTTGATGTCCTCGTAGCCCCTGACCAGGTCCGCCAGCTCGGCGATGGCGACGATCGCGTCCTCGTCCGTCGACCGGGAGATCGCCTCGCGCACCAGGGCCTGGTACTCGCCGACCAGCGCGCGCTCGGTGCGGCGGACCCCGGCGTAGCCGAAGACGTCGAACGCGGTGCCGCGCAGGCCCTTCGCCGCGCGCAGGCCACGGAAGGCGACGTCCGCGGTGCGTCCGGAGAGCCTGATCTTGCGCGTCATGCCCAGTGCCCGCAGCACCGGCGGGTGCAGCAGCACGGAGGTGCGCGCGTCCGGCCCGAACTCGGCGTCCCGGCGGGCCTTCTCGGCCGGGTCGAGGTGCAGCCGCGCCACCTCGTACTCGTCCTTGTACGCCAGCAGCTTGTGCAGCCCGCGGGCGTAGGCGAGGCCGACCCGCTCCCCGCCCAGCTCCGCCACCCGGCGGACCTCGGTCTCGTAGCGGGCGGCGAGCGCGGCGTCCTGGAAGCCGGTGAGGTCCTCGACCCGGATCGCGAGCGCCTCGTCCAGCGACTCGGTCCGCACCACCGGGACCTGCGGGTTCACCGCGGCCCGGACGGCCTCGGCGTCGAGGACGGCGGCCCGGCCCCAGCGGAAGGCGGCGAGGGTCCGCTCGACGGAGGCGGAGCGTGCGGAGCCGACCCTCGGTACGGCGGCCCCGTTCAGCCGGATCGCCTCCTCCATCGCCTCGGCCGAGACCGGCAGCACCCCGGCCTGGAAGGCGGCGCCCAGCAGCACCATGTTCGTGGGCATGTGGTCGTCGAACAGCGCCTCGGCCAGGCCCTGCGCGTCGAGCGCGACGACGTCCGCCACCGCCTCGGTGATCCGGCCGACGGCCTCGTCGGCGGTCCCGGGCACGGCCACCCGCCCGCTCACCATCGCGGCGGTGGGCACGATCGCGGTGTTCAGCACCGCGACGGTGTGCCCGGGCCGGGCGGCGGCGAGGTTCTTCGCGTCGGCCGCGCCGAGGACGTCGAACCCGATCAGGACGTCCGCGGTGCCGCGGGTCGCCCGCAGCGCCCCGCGCACGGGCTGCTTCGCGATCCGGACGTCCGAGACGACCGGGCCGCCCTTCTGCGCCAGCCCGACCTGCTCCAGCCCGGCGGCGAACCGGCCGTCGAGGTGCGCGGCCATCTGCAGGATCTGGGAGGCCGTGACGACCCCGGTGCCGCCGATGCCGGGCATCCGGATCAGGGTCTCGACGCCGTCGAACCGCGGCTCGGGCTCGGTCAGCGCGACCGGGAGGGCCGGGACCGCGCGCGGCGCCCTCGTCCCCGGCTCCACCAGCAGGAACGACGGGCAGTCGCCCTTGAGGCAGGACAGGTCGGAGTTGCAGGAGGGCTGGTGGATGCGGGTCTTGCGGCCGAACTCGGTGGCCACCGGCTGCACGGACAGGCAGGTGGACTGCTCGCCGCAGTCCCCGCAGCCCTCGCACACCCGCTCGTTGACCACGACCTTCTCGGTCGGGGTGGGCAGCGTCCCGCGCTTGCGCAGCCTGCGCTCCTCGGCGGCGCAGCGGTCGTCGTGGATCAGCACGGTGACCCCGTCGATCTCCGCCAGCTCCGCCTCGACGGCGGCGAAGTCGTCCCGGTGGCGCACGTCGATCGTGGTCCCGCGGTACTTCGCCGGGTCGTCCGTGGTGACGACGACCTTGCGCACCCCCTCGGTGAGCAGCAGCGACACGATCTCCGGGACCGAGAGCCGCCCGACGGCCTGCTGCCCGCCGGTCATCGCCACGGCGTCGTTGTAGAGCAGCTTGTAGGTCATCGACACCCCGCCGGCGACGGCCTGGCGCACGGCCAGCGAGCCGGAGTGATGGAACGTGCCGTCACCCAGGTTCTGTACGAAGTGCCGGTCGTCGGTGAACGGGGCGAGCCCCAGCCACTGCGAGCCCTCGCCGCCCATCTGGGTGAGGCCGATCTGGGTGCCGCGGCCCGCACCGTCGAGGGCGACCATGACGTGGCAGCCGATCCCGACGCCGACGAGCGTCCCGTCCGCCGCCTTCGTGGAGGTGTTGTGCGGGCAGCCGGAGCAGAAGTACGGCGTGCGGGCCGCGCCCGCCATCGGCAGGCCGATCCGCGAGGGCCTGCGCACCTCGACGAGCGGCCGGGGCAGCCGGTCGGCACCGATCCGCGCGGCGAGGGCGGTGGCGACGTCCTCCGCGCCGAGCTGGCCGCGGGCGGTGAGCAGCGGGCGGTTCCGCTCGTCCCGGCGGCCGACCACCAGCGGCGCCGACGGCACCCGGTACAGCGACTCCTTGAGGTGCCCCTCCAGGAACGGCACCTTGTCCTCGACCACGAGCACCTCGTCGAGGCCCGCGGTGAGCCGGACCAGCTCCTCGGCGTCGATCGGCCAGGGCATGTCGAGCCGGATCAGCCGGATGCCGAGGTGCTCGCAGGTGGCCTCGTCCAGCCCCAGGTCGTCCAGCGCGCGCTGCAGGACGGCGAACCCGGTGCCGCTGGCGAGCAGGCCGAGCCGGGCGCCCGCAGGCGCGAAGACGGCGCGGTTGAGGCCGGTCTCGCGGGCGTAGGCGCGGGCCAGGTCGAGGCGGCGGGTGAGCATGTCGTGCTCGGCGTCCAGCGCGGCGGGCCCGACCAGCGCCCCGCCGGTCGGGCGGGACTGCGTGGGCGGGAGCGGGATGCCGCGGCGCAGGGCGCCGACGTCCACGGTGGCCGACGCGTCGGCGTTGTCCGCCACGATCTTCAGGCCGGTCCACAGCCCGGACGCCCGGGACATCGCCACCGCGTGCAGCCCCAGCCCGATGATCTCGTCGACGGTGCCGGGCGCGAGCAGCGGCATGACCAGGCTCTGCGCCATCGGCTCGCAGGAGCTGGGCACGGTCGAGGACTTCGACGCCGGGTCGTCGCCGATGATCGCGACGGCGCCGCCCAGGGTGGCGGTGCCGGACAGGCTGCCGTGCCGGATGGCGTCCGCGGCGCGGTCGAGGCCGGGGTTCTTGCCGAACCAGAACCCGACGACGCCGTCGTGCCTGCGCCCGGGCACCCGCCCGAGCAGCTGGCTGCCGGCCACGGCGGTGGCGGCGAGCTCCTCGTTGACGCCCGGCTGGAACACCACGCCCGCGGGGTCGAGGAAGCGCTTCGACCGGATCAGCTCGGCGTCCAGGCCGCCCAGCGGCGAGCCCTGGTAGCCGGAGACGAACACGCGGGTGTCGAGCCCGCGCTCGTCGTCCAGCCTGCGCTGCTCCAGCATCAGCCGCACGAGGGCCTGGATCCCGGTGAGGAGCGCGCGGCCGTGCTCGGCGGTGTAACGGTCGTCGAGGGTCACCGTGGTGGGGACGGTCAACGTGGCCTCCGTCGGCTGTGGTGGTGGTCGCCACAGTGCACCGGGCCGGACGGCGGCGACGCAAGCAAGTCCCGGTCGATGCCCGCGAAGACGCAAAGATGATCCGGATATGCTTCTCCCGGCAACACAGATTTGCGTGGAGGGACCCCGATGACGGACGTCGACGAGATCGACCACCGACTCCTCGCGCTGCTGCAGCAGGACGGGCGGCGGACCTACTCGGACATGGCGGCGATCGTCGGGCTGTCGGTCGCGGCGGTGAAGCGGCGGGTCGACCGGCTGCAGGAGACCGGGGTGATCACGGGGTTCACCGTGCAGGTGGACCACCGGCGGCTCGGCTGGGGCGTCGAGGCGTTCACCGAGCTGCGCTACGCGGGCACGACCGGGGTCGCGGACATCGTCGCGACGGCCACGACGGTCCCCGAGGTCCAGGCCGTCTACACGATCGCGGGCGACCCGGACGCGCTCGTCCAGGTCCGGGTCCGGGACGTCCCGCACCTGCAGCAGGTCATCGACCGGCTGCGGAACGCGGGGCCGATCGCGGGCACGAAGACGCTGCTCGTGCTGGGGGCGTGGAACCGGTCCTGAGTGGACCGGGCCGGGTCCGGGCGGACGGGCCGCGGCCCAGCGCCGCGAACACGGGGAGCCACGCGGCGTCGCCCCTCCCGCGCCCGCCCGGTCCCGCCCTCCGGCCACCGGGACCGCCGGGTCTTGACCCGTCCCGCGGGGCGCGACGACGATCGCCGGACTCGACGAGGAGGCCGCCGTGCAGACCTTCACCTTCCCCGGCCGCGACGGCGTGGAGATCACCGCCTACCGGTGGTCCCCGACCGGGGCCCCGCGCGGGCTCGTGCAGCTCACCCACGGCATGGGCGAGCACCTGCGCCGCTACACCCCGCTGGCCGAGGAGCTGCTCGCGCGCGGGTTCGTGGTGCAGGGCCAGGACCACCGCGGCCACGGCGCCACCGCCCGGGGCGGGACGCAGGGCGCGCTGCCCGGGGGCTGGGCCGCCCTGGTGGACGACATCGGGGTGCTCCTCGAGCTCGGCCGCGCCGCCGCGCCGGGGGTGCCGGTGGTGCTGCTCGGGCACTCGATGGGGTCGTTCGCGGCGCAGCAGTGGATCCTCGACCACAGCGACGCCGTCGACGGGCTGGTCCTGTCCGGGACGGCGGTGCTGGACCTGCTCGAGCCCGCGCTCGACCTCTCCGGCCCGATGGACCTGTCCTCGTTCAACTCCCCCTTCGCGCAGCGCACCGGCTACGAGTGGCTGTCCCGGGACGCCGCTCAGGTGGACCTCTACGTGGACGACCCGGACTGCGGCTTCGGCCTCGACGGGGCCGCGACCCGGGAGATGTTCGCGGGCGCCCGCGCGCTCGCCGACCCCGCGCGGGTGGCCGACATCCGCGCCGACCTGCCCGTGCTGATCACCGTCGGGTCGGCCGACCCCGTCAACGGCGGGCTCGCCCTGCTCACGCCGCTGGTGGACCGGCTCGCCCACGCCGGGCTCGAGGACGTGACCGTGAGCATCTGGCCGGACGCCCGCCACGAGGTGTTCAACGAGACCAACCGGACCGAGGTCGTCGCGGACCTGGTCAGCTGGCTCGACCGGGTGGTCCCGGGGGTCTGACCCTCCCGAGCAGGTCCTCCGGGACCGGGACGACGCGGCTGCGCAGGTACTCGCCGAGCCCCTTGGCCCGGGGGTCCGGGCGGGTGCTGCTCGCCACGCCCTCCCCCAGGATCCCGTGCACCACGACGTTGAGGGCCCGCAGGTTCGGCAGCGCGTGGACCTCGATCGGGAGCTCGGCGGCCTCGGGTCCGAGCAGCGCGCGGGCGGTGTCCGCCGTCAGGAACGCGCGCAGCCAGTCGATGGTCAGCCAGGCGACCCCGTTCACGACCTCGTAGGTGACGGTCACGCCACCACCACCAGAACCTGGCCGGTCTCCACCTGGTCGCCCTGCGCCACGCGCAGCTCGGCGACCGTCCCGTCCACCGGGGCGGCGACGGTGTGCTCCATCTTCATGGCCTCCAACACCACGAGAGGCTGCCCGGCGGTCACCGGGTCGCCTTCGGCGGCGAGCACCCTGACCACCCCGCCGAGCATCGGCGCGAGCAGCGAGCCCGCGTGCGCGACGGCGTTCGGGGCGACCCCGTCCGCGGCGAACCGGGCGAGGCCGTCTACCGCTCCCCCGTCATGACCGCGGGCTACTACAAGGACCCCGCGGCGACGCGGGAGGCCTTCCGCGGCGGGTGGTTCCACTCCGGCGACTCCGCCCTGGTGGACGACCAGGGCCTGCGGATCATGGTCGACCGCTACAAGGACATCGTGAAGACCGGCGGGGAGAACGTCTCCAGCATCCGGGTCGAGGCGGTGCTGCACGAGCATCCCGACGTGCTGCGGGCGGCGGTGATCGGCCTGCCGCACGAGCACTGGGGCGAGGCGGTGACCGCGGTCGTGGTGCCACGGGAGGGCCGCAAGCCCGAGGCGGAGGACCTCATCGCACACTGCCGGTCCCGGCTCGCCGGGTACGAGACCCCCAAGGGGGTGGTGCTCGTCGACACGCTGCCGGACACCGTCGGAGGCAAGATCCTCAAGTACCGCCTGCGCGCCGAGCACGCGGGCCTGTACTCCTAGGTGACGGCCTGCTCGATGCGGTCGAGGGAGCCCGCGAGCTGCTCCGCGGACACCATCGGCACCTCGATGGCCGCGTCGGCCCCGGCCGGATGCCTGCGGGGCAGCAGCCGGACGCCGGCGACCTGACCGGACACCTCACGCCCCCGGAACCGGACGAATGCCATGGAAACGGGCGTCCAGATGTCCGGTCATTGCCGACCCACTCTCGGTACGCGGACACCGGCTTGTCGGGCCCGACCCCCCCGTCGCACGATGGGGACATGCCCACGAGCGCCCCGTGCACCCTCCGTGTGCGCCGCGCGCTGCGCGCCTTCGACCTCGAGCGGTTCTGGCCGTCGCGGCGGAGCCACGCCTTCGACGAGGGGTGTCGGTAGGGAGCATCGGCGATCCCGCCGTCCCCTCCCTTTCCCACCACCCCCGTGCGCCCTCATCGCACCGGGTCACCCGGCGGAGATCCGGGGATCCCGTGCGCCCCCGGAAGGACCCGAACCCCGCATGCCCGCCGCCCGTCGCCTGCTCACCACCGGGCTCGCCGCCCTCGCCGCCCTCGGTCTCGCCGCAGGCTGTTCCCGCGCCCAGGAGAGCACCATCCCGGCCGCTCCCGCGAACACGAGCCCGGCCGCCGAGCTCCGGCTGGGCTACTTCCCGAACATCACCCACGCCCCCGCGCTGATCGGCGTGGCGCAGAACTACTTCGCCGAGGAGCTGGGGAGCGGCACCACGCTCACCACGCAGACCTTCAACGCGGGCCCGGACGAGGTGAACGCCCTGCTCGGCGGGTCGCTGGACGCCGGGTTCATCGGCTCCAGCCCGGCGATCAACGCCTTCGCCAAGTCCAACGGCGAGGCCGTGCGGCTGATCGCGGGCTCCACCTCGGCGGGCGCACAGCTGGTGACCACCCCGGACATCACCACCCCCGAGCAGCTCAAGGGCAAGGTCATCGCGACCCCCCAGGCGGGCAACACCCAGGACGTCGCGCTGAAGAAGTGGCTCAAGGAGAACAACCTCGAGATCGGCGAGGGCCCGGACAAGGTCACCGTCCAGAACATCGACAACCCCAAGACGCTGGACCTGTTCAAGGGCGGCCAGGTCGCGGGCGGCTGGCTGCCGGAGCCGTGGAGCTCCCGGCTGGTCGACGCGGGCGCGGCGGTGCTCGTGGACGAGAAGACCCTGTGGCCGGACGGCCGGTTCCCCACGACCGTGCTGATCGTCCGCACCCAGTTCCTGAAGGACCACCCCGAGACCGTCCAGGCGCTGCTGCGCGGCGAGCAGCGGGCGATCGACTTCGCCACCGCGAACCAGGCCGAGGCCAAGACGATCACCAACGACTCGATCAAGGCCATCACCAACTCGGCGCTCAGCCAGCCGGTGCTCGACCGCGCCTTCACCGAGCTGAGCTTCGACAACGACCCCTTGGCCGCCACGTTCCCGCAGCTGTCGAAGGACAGCGTCACCGCGGGCGCCACCAAGAACGAGACGAACCTCACGGGCTTCGTCGACGTGACCGCACTCAACACCGTCCGCGAGGCCGCCGGGAAGACCCCCGTCAGCGCCGCGGGCCTCGATCGGCAGGGATGACGGCGTGACCGTGCAGATGGACCTGGCCAGGCGTGAGCGGGCGGCGGACACCGCCGTCGAGCTGGCGGGGGTCGGCAAGACCTTCGGCAGCGGCGCGGGGGCGGTCACCGCCCTGCGCGGGATCGACCTGCGGGTGAGGCACGGTGAGTTCGTGTGCCTGCTCGGGGCGTCGGGCTGCGGCAAGTCGACGCTGCTCAACCTGTTGGCGGGGCTGGACGAGGCCACCACCGGCACGGTCGGGGTCAGCGCGGCGCGGCCGTCGTTCATGTTCCAGGAGGCCGCGCTCATGCCGTGGCTGACCGCCACGCGCAACGTCGAGCTGCCGCTGCAGCTCGCGGGCCTGGGCCGCGCGGCCCGGCGCGAGCGGGCCGGGGAGCTGCTCGACCTGGTCCGACTCTCCGGCGTGGGCGACAAGCGTCCGCACGAGCTGTCCGGCGGCATGCGCCAGCGCGTGTCACTGGCCCGCGCGCTCGCCGCCGCCACCTCGTCCGCGGAGGGCGGTCCCGGCCTGCTGCTCATGGACGAGCCGTTCGCGGCGCTCGACGCGATCACCCGGGACGTCCTGCAGGGCGAGCTGCTGCGGGTCTGGGAGGCCACCGGCACCACCGTCGTGTTCGTGACGCACGACGTCCGCGAGGCCGTCCGGCTCGCCCAGCGGGTGGTCCTGCTCTCGTCCCGGCCCGGCACCGTGGTGCGGGAGTGGACGGTGGACGAGCACGGCCCGGAGCTGCACGAGGAGATCACCGGCAGGCTGCGGCAGGTGATCACGAGCCATGCCGCCTGAGGTCGTCCGGCCGGACCTCGCCGCCCGGACGGACGAGGCCGCCGCGGTCGCGGGACTCGACGCCCTGGACACCCCGACCGTCACCCGCACCCCGTGGTGGCGGCGGCTGAGCAGCTCGGTGCTGCCGCCGATCGTCGCGCTGGTGCTGGTCGTCGCGGTGTGGCAGGTCGTCTGGGCCTCGGCGGTCCTGCCCGAGTACAAGCTGCCCTCGCCTGCCGCGGTGTGGGCGTCCTTCCTGAGCATCGTCGCCGACGGCAGCATCGGGGCCATCCTGTGGACCTCGGTCAGCCGTGCGTTCCTGGGCTTCCTGATCGCGCTGGTCATCGCGACACCGCTGGGCCTGCTGGTGGCGAAGGTCAAGGTGGTGCGCTCGGCGATCGGGCCCCTGCTGTCCGGCCTGCAGAGCCTCCCGTCGGTGGCCTGGGTGCCTGCGGCGGTGCTGTGGTTCGGGCTGACGGACGCCACGATCTACTTCGTCGTGCTGCTCGGGTCGGTCCCGTCCATCGCCAACGGGCTGGTGGCGGGCATCGAACAGATCCCGCCGATCCTGCCGCGGGTAGGCCGGGTGCTGGGCGCCCGCGGCCTGGCGAGCGCGCGGCACGTCCTGCTGCCCGCCGCACTGCCGGGCTACCTCGCGGGCTGCAAGCAGGGCTGGGCGTTCTCCTGGCGTTCGCTGATGGCCGCGGAGATCATCGCCGCGGGTCCGGCGTTGGGCATCGGCCTCGGCGCCTACCTGAAGAACGGCAGCGACTACAACGACATCGCCGGGGTGTTCTCGGCGGTGCTGCTGATCCTGGTCGTCGGGATCGGCATCGAGCTGCTGGTGTTCCGGCCGCTGGAGCGCCGAGTCCTGCAGACCCGCGGGCTCGCCCTTACCTGATCCGAACACTCCCCGGACGGGCACCGCACGCCCGTCCCCGATCGTCGCCCCCATGACGCGAACGATGATCGTCGGCGGCCTGCTGGCCGGTGGGCTCCTCCTCGGGTCGGGGGTGGCCCTGGCGGACGACGGCGGGGGCACTCCCGGCGGCACCGACACCGTCTGCACGCAGCGGATCCCGAAGGCCCTCGACCGGATCGACACGATGCTCACCCGGATCGACGGGGGCGCCTCCACGAAGGGCTCCACCGCGTGGCTGAAGGCCCGAGCCGACCGGGTGCGGACCACCCATCCGGCGCTGGCGGACCTGTTGGACCAGCGCGCCGCGGCCCGCCCGGCGAAGGTGCAGGAGCTGCAGACCCTGAGGTCGCAGCTCCAGGACGTGCAGCGCAAGGACTGCGCATGACCCGCGGGTCCCCCACTCCCGCCACGGCCCGCCGGGTGGGTCGGGCACTGGTGGTCGTCGCGGCGGCCGGCCTCGCTCTGGCGGGCTGCCAGAGCGCAGGCGCGGGCGCGGGCACGGACACGGACGCGGGTGCGGGTGCGCAGGTCTCGCAGGTCGAGTCGCAGCTCGACGCGATCCAACGCGCCCTCGACGACGTGCCCGGCTGACCCGCCGGCACGATCACCGCATGACCGAGCGTGGCCTCGTGCTCGTGGTGGAGGACGACCGTGCCATCGCCGACCTCGTCGGGCTCTACCTGCGCAAGGAGGGTTTCGGGGTGCACGTCGAGGCGACCGGGGACGGCGGGCTCGCCGCCGTCCGGCGGCTGCACCCGGTGGCGGTGGTGCTCGACGTCGGGCTGCCGGGCCTCGACGGCGTCGAGGTCTGCAGGCGGCTGCGCGCCGAGGACGACTGGACCCCGGTGCTGTTCGTGACCGCCCGGGACGAGGAGATCGACCGGATCCTGGGCCTGGAGATGGGCGCGGACGACTACGTGACCAAGCCGTTCAGCCCCCGCGAGCTCGTCGCCCGGGTGCGGACGGTCCTGCGGCGCGTCGCGGGGCCCCCTGCGCGCTCCGAGGTGCTCGCGCTCGGGGCCGTGCGGGTGGACGTCGACCGGCGGCGGGTGACGGTCGACGGCGTCGGGGTCGCCCTGACCTCGACGGAGTTCGACCTGCTCACCCACCTGCTCCGCAGCCCGGGCCGGGTGTTCTCGCGGGACCAGCTGCTCGGGGCGGTGTGGGGGTACGCGGCCGCCGCGGGCACCCGGACCGTCGACGTCCACGTGGCCCAGCTGCGGGGCAAGCTCGGCCCGGGCTCGCCGATCCGCACGGTGCGGGGCGTGGGCTACGCGGCGGACACCCCGTGAGCAGTCCCGTCGGCGCCCCCCGCGACCCGGCCACCGCGTGGGTCCCCGGGTCCCGGGAGGCCGGCCGGGAGCGGCCGCGGACCGGGCTGGCCTGGCGGATCGCGGCGAGCTGCCTGCTGGTCGCACTGGTGGCGGTGTCGGTCGCGGCCCTGGTGTCGGTTCGGCTGATCGCCCAGACCGCGCGGGAGGTCACCGGTGAGGTGCTGGGCCAGCAGGCGGACGTGGTCGCCGCTCAGCTCGCCGCGGCCGACGGTGACCCGGCCCCGCTGCGCAGGCTCGCCGGGATCCGGCAGGTCGTCGCGGTCCTGCAGGGGCAGGACATCGCGGTGGCGACCCTCGGCGCGGACCGGCCCGGGTTCGTCGGGGAGCCGGATCCCGGTGTGCGGGAGGTGCTGCGCCGCGCGGGCCTGGACGGGTCCGCGGTGACCGCGCCCCGGTCGACCGCCGTGACGGTCGCCGGGCGGACCTGGGTCGTGGAGGCCCGCCCGTCCCCGGGCGGCGGGTTCGCGCTGGTCCGGAGCACGGACGCGGGCCCGCTCGGCAGCGGCCTGATCCGGCGGAACATCGGGTTCGCGCTGCTGGCCGGGGCCGGGGTGGCGATCGTCGTCGGGCTGGTGGTGGGTGGGTTGGCGGCCCGACCGCTGCGGCGCACCGCGAGCGCCGCGCACGAGCTGCGCACCGGCCGTCGGGACGTGCGGGTGCCCGTGCGGGGGCCCGGTGAGGTCGCCGAGGTGGCCGCCGCCGTCAACGAGCTGGCGGACGCGCTGGCCCGCAGCGAGACCCGGCAGCGGGAGTTCCTGCTCTCGGTCAGCCACGAGCTCCGGACCCCGCTCACCTCGGTGCGCGGCTTCGCCGAGTCCCTGGTCGACGGCCTGGTCGACGGCCCCGACGCGGGCCGGACGATCCTGCGCGAGGCCCAGCGGCTGGACCGGCTCGTCGGGGACCTGATGGAGCTGGCGCGACTGGAGGCGGACGACTTCCGGCTGGACCCGGTGCCGGTGGACCTCGCCGCGGTGGTGGCGGAGGCCGCCCCGGTGTGGGCGCAGCGGTGCCGGGCGGTGGGCGTCGAGCTACGGGTGGAGACGACCGCGGCCCCCGTCCACGCCGATCCGCGGCGGCTGCGGCAGGTCCTCGATGGGCTCGCCGAGAACGCTCTGCGCGTCACACCCGCGGGCGGGCCGCTCGTCCTCGCGGCCCGGCCCCCGGGGATCCTCGAGGTCCGCGACGGCGGACCCGGGCTCGCCCCGGAGGACTATGCGGTGGTGTTCGAGCGGGGCACGCTGCACGAGCGCTACCGCGGCCACCGCCCCGTCGGCGCGGGGGGCGTCGGGTTGGCACTGGTCCACGGCCTGGTCGAGCGCATGGACGGCACGATCGAGGCGGCGCAGGCCCCCGAGGGCGGCGCGGCCTTCACGATCCGCCTCCCCCCTGATCGCACGAACGGCACTCTCGTGCGGACCTAGCGCACAAGAGTGCCGTTCGTGCGGTTCCGGGGTGCGGACCCGCGCACAGGAGTGCCGTTCGTGCGCAGCGGTCAGGACTTCGGCGACAGGGCGAAGCCGTCGGGGATGATCAGGTCGTCCCTGCTCAGGTCCCCGATGCCGGACTTGCCCAGGCCCAGCAGCGTCGAGTCGATGCCCTGGCGGAGCACCTCGAGCACGTTGGTCACGCCGTGCTGGCCCGCGGCGGCCATGCCCCACAGGTAGGCCCGGCCGATCAGCACCGCCCGCGCGCCCAGGGCGAGTGCCTTCACCACGTCGGAGCCGCGGCGGATGCCGCCGTCGAGCAGCACCTCGATCCGGTCGCCCACGGCGTCCACGATCGCGGGCAGCGCCCGGATCGACGCCGGGGTGCCGTCGAGGTTGTTGCCGCCGTGGTTGGACACCGAGATCGCCGTGCAGCCCGCGTCGACGGCCCTGCGCGCGTCGTCCGGGTGCATGATGCCCTTCACCGCGAAGGGACCCCCCCACTGCTCGCGCAGCCAGGCGACGTCCTCCCAGGTCACCGGCGGGGTCCCCATCCACTGGCCGTAGGCCTGGAAGAAGGTCGGGGCGGGCTCGCCGTCGATCGCCAGGTTCGGCGTGGTCAGATCCGGCAGCTTCCCGGTCTTGGCGAAGTCCCACAGCCAGCGCGGCTTGAGCGCGACCTCGGGGGCGAAGTGCAGCGCCGCCTTCAGGTCGACCTTCTCGGGGATCATCGGGGCGTCCCAGTCCCGCGCGGAGTCGAAGGACCAGTCCAGGGTCATGATCAGCCCCTTGGCGCCCGCCTTCTTGGCGCGCTCGGCGCGGGCCAGGAGCTGGTCGCGCGAGCCGACCCAGTACATCTGGAAGAACGTCTTGTCGTTGGCGGCGGCGACGTCCTCGATGGACCGCGAGGCGAAGCTCGACAGCCCCATCGCGGTGCCCGCCCCCGCGGCGGCGCGAGCGACGGCGACCTCACCCTCGGGGTGGACCGCCTGCACGCCCGTCGGGGAGATGATCACCGGGAACGAGATGTCCTGGCCCATCACCGTGGTCGCCTTGGCGCGCTCGGCGGGGGCGTCCGCGATGCGCGGGCGGAACCCCAGCTCGTCGAACGCCGCGACGTTGTCCGAGATCGTCAGGCCCTTCTCGGAGCCTGCCACCAACGCCAGGTACACCGAGCGCGGCAGGCGCTTCTTCGCCCGGCGCTGCGCCTCCGCGACCGTCTCGAACCAATTCTTCGTGCTGGCCATTCGCCTGCCCCTTCGCAGCTCGCTCCCCGCGGTCGCGGTGACCCTACTATTTCGGCACTCGGTGCCATAGTACCGGCGGCGCAAGCCTCTCCGAAGCGACGGGCCCGACCTCCCCGAAAGACGCAGACGGCCCGCGACCTGGGAGGTCGCGGGCCGTCGGGCAGCCGGGGCTCAGTTGCTGCGGCGCAGCGGGGGGTGTCGACGCAGGGCCGAGCGGGTCACGGACAGCTCGTGCGCCACCTCGGCGGCGATGAGCTCGGCGTGCAGCTCGACCTGGTCGGCGTCCCCGGCCAGCGCGCGGTGCCGGGTGACCAGGTCCTCCAGCGAGTCCAGCAGCCGCGAGACGATCGCGGTGCGGTTGTCGTCCCGGGTGGGCCGGGGCAGCCGGACGGTGGGCGGGTCCTGGCGGGGGACCGACGGCGTGGACGCCGTGCGGTCGTCTGTCGGGGCGGTCATGGCAGTGCTCCTACGGGACGAACGGATCAAGGGTGGCGGGTGCGGTGATGGACCGACACAGCGCGCTCGACGTCCGCAGGTGGTCGACGGTGCGACGACGGATCAGGCGCTTCTGGTTGCGCATCGAGTACTCCGGGAGTGCGACGGGGGTGGGCGGTCAGCGACCGTGACACCGGCCGTGCGCGATGTGCTCGGGACGGCGCCGCAGGCGGGGCACCCGGGGTACCCGCCGCGCGACGACGCCGTTCTCGATCACGGGTTCCAGAGTGCCCGCCCCGGCGACCGCAGGCAACTCCATTCGGTCACCGCGGGTGCACGTCACACTGGGGAACCATTTCGCTTCCCCGCACGTCCGGGGCGCCCCGACCGGGGCCGGGGTCACTCCACGTGACGTCCCGGTGAACGGGGGGCCGCCGCCGGATGTCCGGTCAGACGGCGACGGGCTCGGGTCGCGCCGCCTGCCGGGCCACCCGCTCCGCATGCGTGGGCGGGTCCGACGGAACCCCCGCGGGCCGCAGGGCCTCGAAGCCCGCGCGCAGCTCCGGGAGGATCCCGCCGAGCAGGTCGAGCTGCTCGAGGACCGTCTTCTCCGGCAGGCCCGCGTGGTCGACGAGGAACAGCTGGCGCTGGTAGTCGCCGAAGTGCTCGCGGAAGGTGAGCGTCCGGTCGATCACCTGCTGCGGGCTGCCGACGGTCAGCGGTGTGCGCTCGGTGAAGTCCTCCATCGTGGGGCCGTGGCCGTAGACCGGGGCCTCGTCGAAGTAGGGCCGGAACTCGTCCCAGGCGTCCTGGCTGTTCGGGCGCATGAAGAACTGCCCGCCGAGGCCGACGGTGGCGTGCGCCGCGGGGCCGTGGCCGTAGTGCTCGAAGCGCTGCCGGTAGAGGTTGATCAGCCGGGTGTAGTGCGACGGCGGCCAGAAGATGTTGTTGGCGAAGAAGCCGTCGCCGAAGTAGGCGGCGATCTCCGCGACCTCCGGCGTGCGGATCGAGCCGTGCCAGACGAAGGGCGCCACGCCGTCGACCGGGCGCGGGGTCGAGGTGAAGCCCTGCAGCGGCGAGCGGAAGCGGCCCTTCCAGTCCACGACGTCGGAGTCCCAGAGCCTGCGCAGCAGCTGGTAGTTCTCCACGGTCAGCGCCACCGAGTCCGCCGGGTCCTGGCCGAACCAGGGGTAGACCGGGCCGGTGTTGCCGCGGCCGAGCATCAGGTCCACGCGCTCGGGTCCCGCCAGGTGCTGCAGCATCGCGAAGTCCTCGGCGATCTTCACCGGGTCGTTCGTGGTGATCAGCGTGGTCGAGGTGGACAGGACGATCCGGTCCGTCAGGCCCGCGATGTGGCCGAGCAGCGTCGTCGGCGAGGACGGCACGAACGGCGGGTTGTGGTGCTCGCCGGTCGAGAACACGTCCAGCCCGACCTCCTCCGCGTGCCGCGCGTAGCGGACCATCGCGCGGATCCGCTCCCGCTCCGTCGGCGTGGTGCCCGTGGTCGGGTCCCGCGTGACGTCCCCGACCGTGAAGATCCCGAACTGCATGTCTCCCCCTTGTATTTGCGCTTGCAAGCAGTTCGAACGGTGAGCGGTCGTCTGGTGTTCCCGGGCGGTCGGTGGGCCGCGACACGGGGACGTCACTTCGGCCCGACGCGCCGGGAGGCTGCCGTTCACAGCGCGGGACCGGATAGCCGTCGACCGGACGTCGAGGGTCCTGATCCCCTTCGCTAGCGTTGTGCCCGCAGTCACCCACTGGTGTCGGGGATGGACTCATCCGGCGTCGGCGACGGGCCCCCGAGCTCCCCGGGCCCATCGATGCGGCGGACCCGCTTGGAGGAGGCGCACGTGAGCACCCAGGTCTCGGACGGACTGACGGTCCTGGCCGTCGACGACGAGGAGCCGGCCCTACTGGAGCTCGCGCACCTGCTGGGCGAGGACTCCCGGGTCGGCACGGTGCTGACCGCGCCGGACGCCACCGAGGCGCTGCGCATCCTCGGCTCGCGCCCCGGCGTCAACCCCGGCGAGTCCGGTGTGGACGTCGTGTTCCTCGACATCCGGATGCCGGGGCTGGACGGGCTGGAGCTCGCCCGCGTGCTGTCGGCGATGGCCGCGCCGCCGCCCGTGGTGTTCGTCACCGCGCACGACGACCGCGCCGTGGACGCCTACGAGATCGGCGCGGTGGACTACCTCCTCAAGCCGCTGCGCTCGGAGAGGCTCTCGGGCTCGATCGACCGCACGCTCGCCAGCCGCACCACCGCCCGGCCCAGCGCCCCGCCGCCGCCCGGTGCCGCCCCGATGCCCGGCAGGCCGCCGCGCCCCGAGCCGCCGGAGGACGAGGTCATTCCCGTCGAGCTCGCGGGCACCACCAAGCTGGTGCCGCGCTCCTCGGTGCGGTTCGTCGAGGCCCAGGGGGACTACGCGCGACTGCACACCACGGACGGGTCCCACCTCGTCCGCATCCCGCTGTCGGTGCTGGAGGAGCGCTGGCGGGAGGCCGGGTTCGTCCGCATCCACCGCGCCTACCTGGTCGCGCTACCGCTGATCACCGAGCTGCGGCTGTCCGGGTCCGGGTACGTCGTGCGCATCGGGCACGGTCCCGGCGCCCCCGAACTGCCGGTCTCCCGGCGGCACACCGCGGCGCTCAAGCGCATCCTGCGCGGGCGCCCGCCGCGCGACGAGGGCCCCACCGGCCCCCTCGCCCGCATCCGCTGAGCCCGCGCGTCGCCACCCCCGCGTCACCACCCCCGATGATCCACCCCTCGGGAGCAGCCCGGTCGCTCGACGACCGCTCCGCTCCCCCACCCCGGATCACGGCGGGCCGGGGCGGAGATCCGCCGCTCGGAGCAGGAGAGCACTACTCCCGGTAGGGGTATCCGCGGCGTTCAGGTGACGGGCAGTATTCTCCCGGAGATCTCGGCGTGGAGATCCCGTCGTGTCGGCGGAGGCCGCCCCCGCCCTCCCGCGGAACCCACGTACCCCCGCCTCACGCGTCCACCCGTACGGTCCTGACTCGACTCTGCAGAAGGGGGGTCCCCCGTGGCCGAGGACACGCGGCGCGGACACCCGTCCGCCGAGTCGCCCGAGAGCCGCCCGCCCGTGCGGGACCCGTGGCCGCCGCGCGCCGAGCGCGCGCCCCGCAGACCCGGCGAGGGTCCCGAGCCGGTCCACCAGGCGCCGCCGCGTCCGCCCGTCGGCGACCCGCCGTGGGCCGCGGGCAGGCACGCGCCCCGACCCGGGTCCGGCGGTCCCGGCCCGGCGGGCGCCGGTGGGCCGTCCTCCGCCTCCGGTGGGCCCGCGCGCCCCCCGGTCCCCGGCCCCGGTGCCCCGCGGACCCCGGCGGGCCGCGAGAGGCCGTCACACGGGTCGCACGGCGGGGCGCCCGCGGGCGCGGCCCGCCCCGGCCCGGAGCGCAACGCCC
>NZ_BAABGT010000030.1:0-64376 GCF_039541715.1 Pseudonocardia xishanensis | reverse complement strand
CCGAACAGCCGCGGGCTCGACTGCACGAGCTTTCAGCCACGCTGAACTCGCCGGGATTGGCGGAGCAAGTTATGTCGACGGTGTCCTTCGGACGCCCGTCGACGGGGGAGGGGTCGGGAACGGGGGCGTTCCCGACTGCCAGGGCCGGCTCGCTTCGCGATCTCTACGAGTTATGGCGGCTTGTTGTCGTGGGGGAGAGGCCGGGCGCGACCGGGCCTCTTCGAAGGGCCGGTTCGACGAAGACGGTCCCGGCGGGTGCGCGAACACCCGGCCGGGACCTGACCGGCCCCTGCGGCGACAGGAGACGGCTGTGCCTCACCCTTCCATTCCCCCGCCCGACCCTGAGGGTTCTTCACGAGCCCGCCGTGGCCGTCGTCGGCGGTCCCGCAGACGACGTGGCGTCCACTGGCTACCCGGCCGAACCCGACGTCGTGGGACATCGATGGCTTTTGTTGCGCTGGCGGTGTTGATCGTGTTGGTCGCGGCGGTAGGGGTGGGTGGTGTCGTGCTGCACGGCTGAGCACGAACCCTGCCTCCCTCGGAGCGACGAGGCCGTTGCTGCGTGCAAGCGGGTCGATGAGGCGGCGTCGGCGTTGATGATCGAGCTGCGCCGATCCCGGTGATCACCAAGGTGGTGCACGGCTGGCGTCCGGCCGGGCTGTTGGCCTACTTGATGGGACCGGGGATCGCGGGGGTGCACCGCAACTCGCGGGTGATCGCCTCATGGGACGGGCTGGACCCGGACGGTGAACCGGCACGGTTCGTCAAGCCGCTGCGGCCACCGGAGGCGGCGTGGACGTGCTCGGCGTCCTCCTGGCACGGTCACCGCTCCACTGGAACACGACCCGGCAGTCCCGGTTCGGCTGCCGTCGGCCGCAGCGGAGATGTAGGCGCCCGCGATGACGGTCGACGCCCCGACGTGAGCCGCGCCCTGGACCGCGTTGCTGCCGATGCCGCCGATACCACCTGCGTCTCCGCGGACTCGGACGGGCGTTCCACGTCGCGTGCCGAGGCGTTTCGACCCGGCGCTGCTACTGCGCGCCCGGGTGGATCTACGGGCCCGGGTGTCGGTGCGCCAGTGCTACTACTCGGTCCCGGCCCGCTTCGCCGGACGACGACTGACGGCGGCGTCGCCGTGGGCGCGTCGCGCGGTGTCCCGATACTGCTGGTGGGTGGCGGTGAACGTCCCGGACGCTTTGGCCTGGGCCGGCGCGGTAGCGCCGGGTAGCGCGCCGGGCTTGGTCTTGAGCACCTCGAGGTAGTGATCCAGCGACAGCACCTCGACATGGCGGCCGGCGGCGCGTTCGTGGCGGGCGACGACGGTGGCGCCGTAGCCGGTCCTGCTGAAGTTCTTCGCCTGGTCCGGTGCCCAGGTCGGCAGCAGCTCGGGCGGATCGGCGTTCCTCGGCGCGGCCTTGCGGTCGGGTAGCACCCCGATCCGGCGGTGGGTGACCGGCCGGAGCGATCTTGAACATCGCGAGCGCCTGCGGGTAGTTCCAGGGCGTGATCGCGCCGACGACGCCGACCGGCACCGCGTCCCACGACCGCTCACGCCGTCACTGGAGTGATCAGGTACTTGCCTCGGCCGGGGCGGGCGCGTCCGGATGCGAGGAGGCGAGCCGGACCGGTCAGGCGTGGATGCCCAACGCTCGGGCAGGTCCGTGGGGCGGGTTGGGCGACCCGACGAGCTACCGCCTGCTCAAGGGGCGCAACCGGGTCGAGTCCGACACGTCGAAGTGCCTGTCGTATTCGAGAGCTTCGTTCACTCGCAGAGGTTTCCGTATCGAATCCGCGAATCCTTGAAATCGTACCGAGTCGAGGCAATCCGCATCGCTGAGGGCTACGGCTCCCAGCCCGGGGCGTCAGCGGAGGATGCTCGACATCAGCGACTCCTCCATGGGTCCCGCAGGCCGTGCCACGAACGTTGTGCACCTCGTGGAGCTCGTCGAGCCGCTCGACCGGCGGATCATCGCCGAGCCGCGTCCCACTGACCGGGAGGACTGAGGTCTTCACCGACGGTGCTGTCTAGCGTTCGGCGACATTGCCGTTCCGGCGATCCGACACCGGCTCGCCCTCGGCCGACGGCCACCACAAATGCGCAGCCCAGCGACCTGGAGGCAATGATGACGACAGTCCAGCCCGGCACCGAGGACGAGGTCCGGGTGATCGAGGCGGTCGCTCCGCCCGTGCGGTTCGCCCGAGGCTGGCACTGCCTGGGGCTCATCGAGAGCTTCCGGGACGGCGAGCCGCACGCCGTCGAGGCCTTCGGCACCAAGCTCGTCGTCTTCGCCGACAGCTCGAACGAGCTGAACGTGCTCAACGCCTACTGCCCCCACATGGGTGGCGACCTGAGCCAGGGGACGATCAAGGGCGACCAGGTCGCGTGCCCCTTCCACGACTGGCGTTGGTCGGGTGACGGCCGCTGTGCCGACATCCCCTACGCTCGGCGGGTCCCGCCGCGGGCGCGGACCAAGGCCTGGACGACCCTCGAGCGCAACGGCCAGCTCTTCGTCTGGCACGACCCGCAGGGCAACCCGCCGCCGCCTGAGGTCACGATCCCCGAGATCGCCGACATCGGTACGGACGCGTGGACCGACTGGGTGTGGGACTCGGTTGAGATCGAGGGCTCACACTGCCGCGAGATCGTGGACAACGTCGTCGACATGGCGCACTTCTTCTACATCCACTTCGCCTTCCCGGTGTACTTCAAGAACGTGTTCGAAGGTCACATCGCCGCGCAGTCCTCGCGGTCGAAGCTGCGCCCGGATACAGACCTGAATCTGGGGCAGGGCGTCCCGGACGAGCCCGGTCGCTCCGAGTCGGCCTACTACGGCCCGTCCTACATGATCGACTACGAGTACAACCAGTCGCCCTACGGCGAGCTCGAGACCGCGCTGATCAACTGTCACTACCCGGTCTCGCCGACCTCCTTCGTCCTGCAGTGGGGCGTGGCGGTCCGCAAGCCCCAGGGGATGTCGGACGAGGACGCGGCCACGATCGCGGACGTGTACTCGAAGGGCATCGCCAAGGGCTTCCTCCAGGACGTCGCGATCTGGCGGAACAAGACGAAGATCGACAACCCGCTGCTCTGCGAGGAGGACGGGCCCGTCTACCAGCTCCGGCGCTGGTACGAGCAGTTCTACGTCGACGTCGAGGACGTCACCCCGGAGATGACTCAGCGCTTCGAGTTCGAGATCGACACCGCGCGAGCCAACGCCATCTGGAAGGAGGAGGTCGAGGCCAACATCGCCGCCGGGCGCGTCATCTCGACCGCTCCTCGGCATCCCCTGCGTGCGGCGACGGAGCAGACGGACGAGCCGTCCCGGGTGGGTCAGCCGAGCTGAGCCCGGCCCCGCGCGCCGACCACGACAACGAGACCAGGACCAGGAGAGCGACGTGCAACCACTCGCGTGCCGCAGCTGTGGGAACACCGTGCTGGTGGCGAAGAGCAGCTTGGCGCACACCTCCGTCCAATGGGCCGACTCCAGCCGCTGCGTCGAGTTCGCGCTGGCGGGGAGCCTCACCGAGCGGGCGGTCGTGAGTGGTTGCACAGCACTGCGGGCATCCATCGAGGACGCTGTGCGGGCGGGTCGCATCGAGGTGCCCGCGGAATGAGCGTCGCTGGTGCCGTCGACGGTTCGGCTGCGGCCGCGGGGCCCTCGGCCGGTGCGGTGGGGACGCCGGACGAGGTGGGGGTTCCGTCGTCCGTCGGGTACCGGCTCCGGGTCCACGAGGTCGTGACGGAGACCCACGACTCGCGCTCGGTCGTGCTGGACGTCCCGCCCGAGCTCGCCCCGCGCTTCCGCTATGCGCCGGGCCAGTTCCTGACCCTGCGCGTCCCCGGTGGCGCCGACGGGACCGCGAGCGCCCGGTGCTACTCGTTGGCGAGCGCTCCCGAGGTGGACGAGCGGCTCACCGTCACCGTGAAGCGTGTGACCGGTGGGTCCGTGTCGAACTGGATCTGCGACAACCTGGAACAGGGCCATGAGGTCGAGGTCCTCCCACCCGCCGGGCGGTTCACGCCCCGTTCACTCGACCGGGACCTGCTCCTGCTCGCCGGGGGCAGCGGCATCACCCCGGTGATGTCCATCGCCCGCTCGGTGCTCGAACGCGGTCAGGGGCGGGTGACGCTCCTGTACGCGAACCGGGACGAGCGCTCGGTGATCTTCGCCGACCGGCTCCGCGAGCTGAGCGCGCGTTTCGCCGACCGGCTCACCGTGGTCCACCTGCTGCAGAGTGTCGAGGGTCTGCCGACCGTCGAGCGGCTTCGCGGCCTCTGTGCGCCGCACGTCGAGAAGGACGGGGCCTTCATCTGCGGGCCGGCCGCGTTCATGGACACTGCGGCGCAGGCCCTGACCGGGGCCGGGATGGCCCGCGAGAAGATCGTCGTCGAGCGGTTCGTGTCCCTCGCCTCCGACCCGTTCGCGCCGCCGGCCGAGCCTGCCGCGGGGGAGGAGACGGGGCCGTCCACGGCGCTGACCGTCACCCTCGACGGGGTGCGGCAGACGATGGCGTGGCCGCGTGGGACCCCGCTGCTGGACCTGCTGCTCGCCGCCGGTCTGGAGGCGCCGTTCTCCTGCCGTGAGGGTGCGTGCAGCGCCTGCGCCTGTCGCGTCGAGTCCGGTGAGGTGTCGATGACCCGCAACGACGTGCTCGAGAAGGAGGACCTCGACGAGGGCTGGGTGCTGGGCTGCCAGGCATACCCGGTCACCGACGAGGTCGAGGTCAGCTACGACTGAGGGTGTCCGCGAGCACGCCCCGCCCACCGGGGCCGGAGTCCCGGCCCCGGTGGTGGTCATTTGACGAGGAACCCGGCGTCCACGGGTAGCGAGACACCGGTGACGTAGCGACCCTCGTCGGAGGCGACCCACGCGATCGCGGCGCTGACGTCCTGGGTCTCGACCCACGGCACGTCCATCAGGTTGATCATGCCCGCCACCGCTTCGGGCGTCTCGGCCGCGAACCTACGCACCGCCTCGTTGTCGATCATCGGGGTCGGGACGCCCGTCGGGTGGATGCTGTTCACCCGGATCGCGTGCGGGGCGAGCCGGTTCGCGTAGGCCTTCATCAACCCGGTGACGCCGTGCTTGGCGGCCACGTACGCCTCACCACCGACATTGCCCACGCTGCCCCGTCCCGACAGGCCCAGCACCGAGCTGATCAGCACGACGGCCCCGCCGCGACCCTGCTCGATCATGGTGGGCGCGGTGGCACGGAGGGTGTTCCACACTCCGACGAGGTTGACGTCGATCACCTCCCGGAACGTCTGCTCCGCGTCGGGGGTGGGCCCCGACGGGGCGATGCCCGCGTTCGCGATCACGACGTCGATGCCGCCGAGGTGGTCGACGGCCTCCGCGGCGGCGGCCTCCAGGGCCGCCAGGTCGCGGACGTCGGCGCGGACGGGGATCACCCGACGGTCGAGCTTCTCGATCTCGCCGACCGTCTCGTCGAGGTCCTCCGGGGTCGCCAGGTCATAGGTCGCGGACTCGATCTGAGCGCAGATGTCGATCGCGACGATGTCGGCGCCTTCGGCGGCCAGACGCAGCGCGTGGCTGCGTCCCTGGCCGCGAGCGGCACCGGTGATGAAGGCCGTACGGCCGGTGAATCGTCCCATGGGCACGACGCTGCCCGACGGCGCCGCCGGAGCGAAGGGCCATCCCGCTCAGTGGGCGGACGGCTCCGATGGCGGGCTCACACCAATCGGTCCGGGGAACGCCACGGCGAGCTGCCCGTGTGGGTCACTCGCCCACCGTGACGCGCACGCTGCCCAACCGGTCGAACTCGGCCACGAACTCGTCGCCCGGTGACATGGGCACCGCGGCGTGCAGGGCGCCGGTCATGATCAGGTGGCCCGGTTCGAGGCCGACGTCGCGGCGGCTCAGCTCGTTGGCGAGCCAGGCCACGACCGCGACGGGATCGCCCAGTGCGGCCGCCCCGGCGCCGGTGTCGACGAGCTCGCCGTTGCGCGTCAGGACCATGCCGACGAGTCGGGTGTCCGGAATCTCGGCGAAGGGCACGACGTCGTCGGCGAGGGCGACGGCCCCGTTCGACGCGAAGTCGGCGACCGTGTCGGCCAGCTTGATCCGCCAGTCCTCGATGCGGGAGTCCACGATCTCGAGCCCGGCGACGACGCCGGTGATCGCCGCCCGGGCCTGGTCGAGCGTGACCCCCGGGCCGCGCAGCGGCGCACCGAGCACGAACACCAGCTCGGCCTCGATCTTGGGCGCGATGAACCGCCCCAGCGGGACCGTGTCCTGGTTGCGGAACACCGTCGACGAGAGCACCGGCCCGTAGTCGGGTGAGTCGATGCCCAGCATGCGCTGCATCGCGAGGCTCGTCACCCCCACCTTGTGGCCGATGACGGTGTCGCCGTCCGCGAGCACGAGCTCCAGGAGCTCGCGCTGGATCGCGTAGCCGTCGTCGAGCCCCAGGGACGGGTCCTCGTCGGTGAAGGGGCTGATCGGCGTGCGGGACGCCCGGGCGCCGTAGAGGGCCAGCGCCCGCTTCCTGGCCAGGTCGGCGCTCATCGGACCTCGGCGAGCCGGATGGCGACGTCGATGATCATGTCCTCCTGCCCGCCGACGAGGCCCAGCTCGCCGCACCGGCGCAGAATCTCGTGGGTGGGGACCTTGTAGCGCTCGGCCGCCGTCTCGGCGTGGAGCAGGAAGGAGGAGTAGACCCCGGCCCACCCCTGGACGATCGCGTTGCGGTCCATCTTGGGCCAGCGCGTGAGGTACGGTCGGACGACGTCCTCGGCCGCGTCCAGAAGGGCCATGACGTCGAGGCCGGTCGAGACGCCGAGGCGGTCGAACACTGCGGCGAGCACCTCCGTGGGGGAGTTGCCGGAGCCGGCACCGAGGGCGCAGAGCGACCCGTCGATGTACCGGACACCCACCTCCTGCGCGATCACCGAGTTGGCCACGCCGAAACTCATGTTCTGGTGACCGTGGTAGCCGACCCAGGCCTCGTCGCCGACCTCGGCGAGCAGCGCCTCGAACCGTGCCCGTGCCTCGTGCATGAGCAGCGCGCCCGCGGAGTCGGTCACGTAGGGCGCCTGGCAGCCGGCGTCGACCATGATGCGGGCCTGTCTCGCGAGGTTCTCCGGTGGCGTGCGGTGCGCCATCATCAGGAAGCCCGCGGTCTCCATCCCCAGGTCGCGGGCCGCAGCGAAGTGCTGCGGGGAGACGTCCGCCTCGGTGCAGTGCGTGGCGACACGGACCATGTCGGCGCCATGGTCGCGGGCGCGCTTGAGGTCGTCGACCGTGCCGATCCCCGGCACCAGGAGCACGGCGATCTTGGCCTGTCGGGCCTCCTCGCGCGCGGCCGCGATGAGGGCCATCTCGTCGGTGTGGCTGAAGCCGTAGTTGAACGACGAGCCGCCGAGGCCGTCGCCGTGGGTCACCTCGATGACCCCGACGCCCGCGGCGTCGAGCGCGCGCACGGTGTCTCGCACCTGGGCCTCGGTGAACTGGTGGGCCATGGCGTGCGAACCGTCGCGCAGGGTGGTGTCGACGACGCGGACGTCGTGGGCCAGGGATGGGCGGGTCATGCTCGGGCTCCGATCTCGGCCTGCGCCATGAGCTCGCCCACCCGGGCGGCCGCGGCGGTCATGATGTCGAGGTTGCCCGCGTAGGGCGGCAGGTAGTCGCCGCGGCCCTTGACCTCGAGGAACACCGCCACCCGGGCGTGTCCGCCCCAGGAGGCGCGGGGCTCGTCGAACTGCGGCTCGGCGCGGAGCGTGTAGCCGGGCACGTACTGCTGGACCTCGACGACCATGTCGTGCACCGACGTCGAGATCGCCGCTCGGTCCGCGTCCGCGTCGATCATGCAGAAGACCGTGTCCCGCATGATCATCGGCGGCTCGATCGGGTTGAGGATGATGATGGCCTTGCCCCGGGTCGCCCCGCCGACCTCCGCCACGGCTCCCGAGGTGGTCTGGGTGAACTCGTCGATGTTCGCCCGGGTCCCCGGGCCCGCGCCGCGCGACGCGACCGACGCGACGATTTCGGCATACGGCACCGGGGTGACCCGCGAGACCGCGTGCACCATCGGGATCGTGGCCTGACCCCCGCAGGTGATCATCGATACGTTGGGAGCGGCGATGTGCTCGTGCAGGTTGACCGGGGGGCAGACCATCGGGCCCACGTGCGCGGGAGTCAGGTCGACGGCCTGGATGCCTGCCTCGGCGTAGCGCGGAGCGTTGGCCCGGTGAGCCTTGGCCGAGGTCGCCTCGAACACGATGCGCGGCAGGACGTCATGGCGCAGCAGCCAGTCGACGCCCTCGGCACTGGACTCGATGCCCTGGGCGCGAGCGCGGGCGAGACCGTCGGACTCCACCACACCGACCATGTACCGGACGTCGATCACATCGCTGTGGCGCAGCTTCGCGAGCAGGTCGGTACCGATGTTGCCCGGCCCGACGATCGCCGCTGTCACCTTCTCCTGTGGCATTCCGTGAATCTGGCAGTCGGTCGCTCCTTCGGAAACAACCCGTCCGGTGAGCGGGAGTGACGAGCGCGACGCAGCCACCGGCGAGGAGGATTCGGCTACCCTCGAACAAGCGATTGGTCGGGTACCGCAGGGCGGAGCCGTGCGCGGAACGGATGGAGCTGGTCAGATGGCCGACGACGTGGGGGCGATCCCGGCTTGCGGGGCGAACTGAGATGGACCTTCGCTTCGACGACGCCGACGAGGCCTTCCGCAGCGAGGTGGCGGCGTGGTTCGCGGCCAACCTGACCGGCGAGTTCGCCGAGCTGGTCGGCGCAGGCGGGCCCGGCCGCGAGCACGAGCACCTCGAGGCCCGCAAAGGGTGGGAACGCAGGCTCGGTCGCGATGGCTGGATCGGCCTGGGCTGGCCGGAGTCGGACGGCGGCCGGGGTCTGTCCTGGGAACGTCAGGTGATCTTCTACGAGGAGTACGCCCGCGCGGGCGCCCCCGGCCGGGTCGGGCACATCGGGGAGCAGCTCCTCGGGCCGACCCTGCTGATGTTCGGGACCGCCGAGCAGCGTCGGCGGTTCCTGCCGGGGATCCTCGACGGCACCAGCCTGTGGTGCCAGGGCTACTCGGAGCCCGGTGCCGGGTCCGACCTCGCCGCGGTGTCGACGAGGGCCGCGCTTCGGGACGGCGAGTGGCACATCGACGGGCAGAAGGTGTGGACCTCGCTCGCCACCGAGGCCGACTGGTGTTTCGTCCTCGCCCGGACCGAGCCGGAGTCCACGCGACACCGCGGGCTGTCCTACCTCCTGGTGCCGATGGACCAGCCGGGCATCGAGGTCCGGCCGATCATCCAGCTCACCGGCACCTCCGAGTTCAACGAGGTGTTCTTGGACGACGCTCGGGCCGCCGAGGCGGACGTCGTGGGGGAGCCCGGGCAGGGCTGGAAGGTCGCCATGGGCACCCTCGCGCTCGAGCGCGGGGTGTCGACCTTCGGCCAGCAGATGGGCTTCGCCCGGGAGTTCGACGACGTTCTGGCCACGGCCAGGGCCAACGGCGCGGCGGAGGACCCGGTGGTCGCCGACCGCCTGCTGGACTCCTGGATGGAGCTGCAGGTCCTGCGACATTCGGCGGTCATGACGCTCGGCGCCCCGGCGGGAACCACCCCTGGCAGCGAGGCGAACGTGGCCAAGCTGATGTGGGCGCAGTGGCACCGGAACCTCGGCGAGCTCGCGATCGACGTGGCAGGCGCCGCGGGCGCGGTCGCGGCCGGCTTCGGCGACGGCGAGCTCACGGCCGCCCAGCGGCTCTACCTGTTCACCCGGGCCGACACCATCTACGGCGGCTCGAACGAGGTGCAACGCACCGTGATCGCGCAGCGGATGCTGGGCCTTCCCCGCGGGAGTGTGTGACGAGTGGACGTGACCTTCTCCACCGAGCAGCGGGACCTGCAGCAGGTTCTCCGGGACGTGCTGGCCAGGGAGGACGACGCGCAGCTGTGGAAGCGCCTGACGGCCGAGCTGGGCCTCGCGGGCATCTCCGTGCCCGAGGAGGTCGGCGGCGCCGGCGGGTCGACGATCGAGCTGGGCATCGTCGTCGGTGAGCTGGGTCGGGTGCTCGCGCCGGTCCCCTTCCTGCAGACGATGGTGGCGGGGACGGTCCTCGCGCGGTCGGCGGCGGGACGCGACACCGGGCTGCTGCCCGATCTCGCCGACGGCAGGCTGGTCGGCGGCCTCGCGAGCCCGGGCACGACCCCACCGGTCGCGGCCCGGACGGACGAGGGCCTCCGCATCGACGGTGTGCTCGACCATGTCGTCGACGGGCCCCGGCTCGATGTCGTGCTCACTCCGGTGACGGTCGACGGGACAGCGGTCCTGGCGGCGGTCCGCCGGGACGCCGACCGGGCCGAGACGACGACACTGCCCACATTGGACCAGTCCCGCCCGCTGGCGCGGATCGCGCTGCACGGTGCGCAGGCGACCGAGGTGGGTGATGCCGCCGACGTGGCCCGTGCACACGACCTTCTCCTCGCGGCGGTCGCAGTCGAGAGCGCCGCCGCCGCTCGCTCCTGCCTCGACATGACGGTGGAGCATCTGAAGGTCCGGGTGCAGTTCGGCGCCCCGATCGGGTCGTTTCAGGCCCTCCAGCACCGGTGCGCCGACCTCGCGGTCCTCGTCGAGGCCGCCACGTCCACGGCGTGGTACGCCCTGTGGGCGGTGGGGTCGGACGACGAGCCCCGAGGGGGGTCGGTCACCGCACCACTGGCGAAGGTGTACGCGGCCCAGGCCTTCCGCCGGGTCGCTGGGGAGATGATCCAACTGCACGGCGGGATCGGCTTCACCTGGGAGCACCCCGCCCACCGCTACTTCAAGCGGGCCACGTCGACCGGACTGCTCTTCGGAGGTCGGTCCTGGGCGCGTGGGCTGGTCTCGGAACGAGCTGGGCTCGGCTTGTGGGCGACGGGGCCGAGGGACCGTTCCTCGGACCGAGCGTCCTCCCGATGACCGGGAGGACGCTCGGTGGCGGGATGCCGGCGCTCTACGGTCATCAGACGTTCGACCGAGTCCGGAGCTCCACGATGTCCGTCCGCAGCCTCAACCACGCCGTCCTGTTCGTCTCAGAGGTCCAGCGAAGCGTCGACTTCTACGTCGACGTCGTCGGCTTCGACCTCCTGCCCGGGGGCTTTCCCGGCGTGGCCTTCCTCCGAGGCAAGGCGTCGCCCAACGACCACGACCTGGGGCTGTTCACGGCGACGTCGCCGCGTCCAGCAGACGGCGCGGTGGGGTTGTACCACCTGGCCTGGGAGGTCGCGACCCTCGGCGACCTCGCCGCCGCCAGGGATCGACTGCACGCAGCCGGTGCACTGACCGGGGCTGCGAATCACGCCGCGACCAAGGCCCTCTATGCGCGAGACCCCGACGGCAACGAGTTCGAGATGACCTGGCTCGTGCCGGACGAGCTCCTGAGCGCCGAGATGGTGCCGGGCACCCCGCCGACCCGGCCTCTGGACCTCGCGGCCGAGATCGAGCGCTACGGGGCGGCGACCCCGGGCGGACCACGCCGGGACCGCGAGCTGATCGCCCGGGTGGCGGCCGCGATGGCGGGCCGGAACTGACCGACGTGACGTCCGCGGGTTGCGCGGGCGCCACGTCGGTCGACCGGACGCCGTCCGGTGACGCCGGTCAGGCGAGCCACCGGTTGAGCGTCTCGACGACGCACGCGGGCTTGTCGACGCCCTCGACCTCGGCGGTCACTCGAATGGTGGCCTGCACGCCGCCACGCACGTCCTCGCAGCCGAGGATCTCGCCCCTCCCGCGAATCCGGCTGCCGACCCGGACCGGCGAGGGGAAGCGGACCTTGTCGGAGCCGTAGTTCACACCCATGCTCACGCTCTGCACCGTGAGCAGCTGCGGGAGGAAGAAGTTGCACAGCGACAGGGTCAGGTAGCCGTGCGCGATGGTGCCGCCGAAGGCGGAGTCCCGCGCCCTCTCGGGGTCGACGTGGATCCACTGATGGTCGCCGGTGACCTCGGCGAAGGCGTCGACGCGGCCCTGGTCGATGCGGAGCCAGGCGGTCGGTCCCAGCGGGGCGCCGACCGCCTGCCGCAGGCCGTCGAGGCCGTCGACGACGAGGGGTGCGGCGGGCTCCTCCAGCGGGGCGTGGTCGGTGTCGGCCGACGTCATCGGGGGCTCCTTCTCGGGTGGGCGGGTTCGCAGAGGCGTCAGATGACGCCGTCCTCGCGGAACCGGTCGATCTGGGGTGGTGTTTCCGAGGATCTCGCCGAGGACGTACTCGTCGTCCTCCCCGCAGCACGGGGCGCCACGGTCCACGGCTCCGCCGATGTGGGCGGGCGACTCGCTGAGCCTACCCGCCACCTCAGCCACGGGCCAGGTCCCGATCCTGGTCCCGGTGACCTCGGCAGCTCGGCGAGACGGGGGTCGGTCGGGCAGCGGTCCTCGGCGGTCTGACACACCCCGGCGGCCACGCCCGCGGCCTGCAACCGGTGCATGAGGTCGTACCGGTCGTGGCGCGAGGTCCACGCCGAGACCACGCCGTCGAGCTCCTCCTGGTGCTCGATGCGGTCGGCGAGGCGCGGGTCTCGCCGCCACTCCTCGTTGCAGGCGACGGCGGTGAGCGCCCGGCAGTCCGTCTCGGTGAAGCAGGCGATCGCCAGCCACCGGTCGGTGCCTGAGCACCGGTCGATGCCGTGCGGCGCCGCGACCTTGTACGGCGACCGGTTGCCGGTGCGCTCTGAGCTTGGTCTTTAACCTCGGGGTGCCGGTGTCGTCGAGTTGAGGCAGCTCGTGCGGCGTGTCGACCGGGCATGGGCGCGGCCACCGCTTGATCCTCTTCGGGTTCCTCTCACAGAGCTCGAAGACGAAGGCGGTGGCCGCGATGATGAGTGTGACCGATGAGTCGAGCACCGGCGCGGGTGACACCCGGGTCCGCCCGGGTGATCTGGGCCGGTTCCGGTGGGAGTTCTGCCGGTCGGCCACGGCGCGGGAGGATGCACTGTTCGAGCTGTGTGACGCCGTCCTGTGCGCGGACGGCCCGGTCCGGTCCCTGCCCGAGCTGACCTTGGTGGGCGAGCACCGCCGGGGGCACGGCGCGATGTACGACGCTCTCGCGTGCGGTCGGGTCGAGCCGCAGCGGCTGCGCCGGGCCCTGGCCGGGCTGGCGCTGCCGCGGGCCGCCGACGGGCGGATCGTGCTCGCCGTCGACGTCAGCCCGTGGCTGCGTTCGGATGCCCCGACCAGTGCGGATCGGCTGTTCTGTCATGTCTACGGTCGCGGGAAGGGCAACGCCCAGATGATCCCGGGCTGGCCGTACTCGTTCGTCGCCGCCCTCGAACCCGGCCGCACCTCGTGGACGGCGATGCTGGATGTGGTCCGGCTCGGCCCCGCCGACGATGAGACCGCGGTGACCGCCGCCCAGCTGCGTGAGGTCGTCGACCGGCCGACCGCTGCCGGGCAGTGGCGGGCAGGGGATCTGCCGATCCTGATCGTCGCCGACGCCGGCTACGACATCACCCGCCTCGCCCACGTGCTGGCGGATCTGCCGGTGGAACTGCTCGGCCGGCTGCGCTCGGACCGGGTGCTACGCGGCCCCGCACCCTGCGCGTCACCCGAGCGACGGGGCGTCCGCCGCGGCACCGCCCGGACTTCGCCTTGTCCAGGCCCGACACCTGGTGGGCTCCGACGCACACCACCCACACCGACACCACCCGCTACGGCCGGGCCGTGGCCACCGGCTGGGACGGGCTCTACCCCCGCCTGGCCCACCGAGGCGTCTGCGCCGATCACGTCGGCGAGTTGTCGGTCATCTCCGGTACCCTGATCCGGCTGCAGGTCGAACGGCTGCCCGGGGATCACGCCCCGAAACCGGTGTGGCTGTGGTCCTCGGGCGTCGGCGCCACCGCCGCGGATGTGGACCGGTGGTGGCAGGCGTTCCTGCGCCGCTTCGACCTCGAACATACGTTCCGGTTGTTCAAACAGACCCTGGGCTGGACCGTGCCGAAGATCCGCACACCCGACGCGGCGGACCGCTGGACCTGGCTGATCGTCGCCGCGTACACCCAGCTACGGCTGGCCCGGCCCCTCGCCGCCGACCTGCGACGGCCATGGGAGAGACCTGCCGACCCGGGCCGGTTGACCCCGGCCCGGGTCCGCCGCGGGTTTCGCCACCTCCGCGCGAACACTCGTTCAGCAGCTCGGCGGAGTTGCGCAGCTCGTCCTCGTAGCCACGGCGGCTGTAGCGCAGCACGCCGCGGTGCCAGGCCGAGCGCGAGAGCTGGGTGCGCAGGTCGGCGTCCTCCGGCGCCGAGGCGAGCGCGGTGCGGCGCTCGGGAGAGCTCCTCGGACTTCGCGATCTGCTCGTCGACTGCGGCGAGCTCGCCCTTCACCTGCTGGATGTGCTGTTCGAGGGCCTGCAGGACGAGATGGGCGTTGTCCGCTCGCCGTCCGAGCCAGAGCCGGAGGATCACGGTGTTCGTCATGAGCGGTTCCGTCTCCGACCGCTCCGCCCACTCGGCGAGGGCTCGCGAACCGGCCTCGGTGATGGCGTACTTGAGAGTGCAATTGACCCGGCCCTGCTGGAGCTCGACGGCGAAGGCGATGCTCCGGGAGGCACCGCGCGGTCGGAGTGTCGTTCGGCAGCGCCCCCTCGGTCTCGGCGGCACGTTCGGACTGGCGGGCGCCGGGATCATCGCCGAGGTCGGGGGGCTGAAGGCGCTGTTCCTCGTGCCGGCCCCCGTTGCGGTGGTGGCCCCGATGGCCGACCACCCGATGACCGACGTCGAGCGTGTGGGGGCGATCGCCCCGGCGGGACGGCTACACGCCGTACCCGCCGTCCACGTCCAGCTTCTGGCCCGAGATGAAGCCCGCACGGTCGGAGGCGAGGAACACGACCGCCTCGGCGATGTCGGTGGCTCTGCCGAACCGACGTAGCGGAATGTTGCCGCGGGTCACGGCCAGCGCCCGCTCGTCGAGCTCGCCGGTGCTGATGAGGCGGTCCGCCATCCCGTCCGTCAGCATGCCCGGACCGACGCTGTTGAGGCGTACGCCGAAGCGGCCCTCCTCGGCCGCGAATGCCCGCACCAGCGACTCGACCGCCGCCTTGGGACCCGCCGAGAGCCCGTCTCGGACCGGGTAGCGCGAGGTCGCCGCGGTGGTGACCGCGACGACTGAGCCCGCCGTGCGGCGCAGCTCGGGCAGAGCGGCGGTCACCAGGGTGAAGAACGCGGTCACCTCGCCGTCCACCGCCGACCGGAACTGCGCGGGCGGCACCGTCGACAGGTGCACCATGGGGATGTGCGGCCCGGCGGCGTGGACCACCGTATGGACACCGCCGAACGTCTCCGCGACGCCGCCGAGGTACTCGGCCGTGGCCTCGGCGTCGATGAGGTCGACCGCCGCGGCCTCCGCCCTGACCCCGCTCGAGCGGAGCTCCCCGGCCAGCTCGTGCGCCTCCTCGGTGCGGCTGCGGTAGGTGAAGGCGACGTCGACGCCCAGCTCGGCGAACTGGCGGCAGATGGCGGCACCGATTCCGCCGGTGCCGCCGGTGACGACGACGGCACCAGGCTTCCAGGTCGCTTCCGGCATGAAGGCCTCCGTAGGCTGTGAGGAGTAGGGAAGACGACTATATCAAGCGCTTGCTTGATCATCTGGGTGTGAAGCAGGGCAGTTCGGCGAGGGCATGGAGCTGCTCGACGCAGTGAGCCGCGGACTCGTGACGCAGTCGCGGAGCCACCACAGTGGCCCCCGCCTCGGCGAGCTCGGCGACAGCAGACTCGACCTCCTCGGGGTGGCCGCCGGGATCGAAGACGTCCACCGTCGCGACGAAGACCTCGAAGTCCGGGGCGACGGGGGTGGTGAGCGAGACTTCTCCTGAGCACGTCCGGTGTCACCCGACGTGGTCGCTGCAGGTCAGGTACTCGAAGTCGAGTCGGTCGGCGGCCACTGCGAACCCGGCGATCTCGGCGATGCCTGCCGTCTTCTCCCAGTCCCGGGACGCGCTGGGGATGTGGACGACGACGGGCGCGCTCAGGCCGAGTCTCACTCGCAGCTCCTTTTCGTTCAGGGCGGACCGTCGAGACAAGGTGACCAGGCTGCGCCTGCGTCCTCCAGCTCGAATCCACTCACCGGGAACGCGGCATCGTCGGCCTTCAGTCTCGCTCACTGGTACGCACCCCTCGAGGGCGGCGGACCGGTGGTGAGATGGCTCGGCCGCCGCGGACGTGGAGGGGATCGGCGCCGTCCTCGCCCGGCACCCGGACCTTCCCCATCCCTTCGCGGATATGAACGAGCTGCTCGGAAGCCTCGTGGACGCCTTCGGCTCCTCCCGGCTGCTCTGGGCGAGCGACGTCACGCGCTTCCAGGCAACATCGGGTGGGACGTGCATGCGAGACGGCACTACCCCGGGAAGGACACCTACGAGGAGTCCCTGGCGTTCGTCCGCGACAACCCCACCCTCAGGGAGGCGGCGAAGCGAGACCTGTTGGCCGGGACGGTGGCGCGGTCTGGTCGAGGCCAGGACGGACCCGGACCCGGTCGTCCTGAAGCAGGACGCCGACCTCGATCGGCGGATGAGGTCGCACCTGCAGACCGCGGTCCACAGGTCCTCGAGCTGCCGGATGGGCCCGAACGGCGACGAGGCCGCGGTCGTCGACCAGTACTGCCGGGTCCGCGGGGTGGAGGGACTGAGGGTCGTCGACACGTCGGTGATGCCGCACGTGACCAGCCGAGGCCCGGCCGCCACGGCGGTGATGATCGGGGAGCGAGTGGCTGCGTTCTTCCAGGACGCCGGCCGCGGGCAGTGCATCCCGGTCGTCGGGGCGCGTCGTCGAGGACTCCCCCTGGTGGGTGGCGCAGGTCACTGCTAGCGTGCGAACTGTAATTGATTTCAGTCTTCATTCATGGAGGAGTGGGGCATGAGCTCTGTACTGCAGTTCGGTGGTGCGGCCGCGGTATCGGCCGCGGAGCCGCCGTCATCCATGATCGAGCGCGTCACGCTCATCCTGGACCTGTTCGTCGAACGACCGGGCCAGCGGTTCATGCTGGAAGAGGTGTCGAGGCGCACCGGACTCCCGCGGTCCTCGGCACACAGGATCCTCGAACAGATGGTGCAGCTGCGATGGGCCTGCCGATCGGCGGCCGGCTATGGCCTCGGATCCCGGGTGCCGGGGATGGGGGACGTCGCCGGCGCGACCGCACTCCGCGCAGCGGCGGCGCCGCACCTTCACGAGCTGGCATTCGCCACCGGGATGGTCGCGCACCTCGCAGTGCTCGACGGTCCCGATGTCGTCTACCTCGACAGGGTCGGAGGGAGGTCGACCGCGGACGTCCCGTCGAGAGTGGGCGGACGCGCACTGGCGCACTGCACGGCGCTGGGCAAGGCGATGCTGGCCTGGCTGAGTCCTGACCAGGTCGAGGCGACGATCGGGGGGCGGCTCGACACGCCGACCCGGCAGAGCATCGGCGACCCGCAGAACCTGCATCGCGAGCTTCATCGAATCCGCGTGCGCAAGGGCGTGACGTTCGAACGTGGCGAATGCTTCCCGCACATCGGGTGCGTCTCTGTCGGCATCCGCGGATCGAATGGTTCGATGGCTGCCATGTCCCTCGTGGGAGAAGTGGATTCGTCTCTCGAGCGGGTGGCGCCCCCATTGGTCGCGGCCGCTCGGGCGGTGTCCCATGAACTGTTCGGGCCTATGATCGGTCGGTGGGGCGACCTGGCGCACGTGGAGTCTGAGCGGAGGCGGACGTGGCAAGGATGCCGACGGTTCTGAGGGCTCCGGCCGAGCCTGTCGGCCCGGTGCAGTCGAAGCGGCGACAGAGAGTGCTCTCCGTCGCAGCCGAGCTGGGGGAGCGGGACGGCTTCGACCGGGTCCAGATGATGGACATCGCCAAGGGGGCAGGCGTCGCCATCGGCACCCTCTATCGCTACTTTCCTTCGAAGTCGCAGCTGTACTCGATCGTCCTCTACGAAGAGCTTCACCGGTTTGCAGCGAGCTGGGTGTCGCCGCCGGGCCCGGACGCGGTCGGCGAGGTCGGCGAGCACCTCGTCCTCCTCACGCGGCGCCTTGCGACACGTCCGCGTCTGGCCGCCGCCATGATCCAGTGCGCGACGGCGGGCTACGTGACGGCGAGCCTCTCAGAGGTCGCCATGCAGCAGCTGCCGCTGAGACAGAGCATCCTCAGGGCCATCAACGCACACGACCCCACCGAAGAGGAATGCAACCGGGTCAAGCTTCTCCAGTACGCCTGGTGGGGTGTGTTCGTGTCGATCATCGACGGGAAGACCACGCCCGCCGAGGGCGAGGGGGAGATCCGGCTGGCAGCCCGTCTGCTGCTGGCGAACTGTGCCTGAGGCGAGAGCTTCTCGGCGGAGCCACCCTTCGACTGGTGAAGGCGCTGCGCTGTCCCCGGCCGCTGGCCGTCCTGGTCAGTGGGATCGGCGGTGCCACACGGTGGCCCACCGGCCTAGCGTCCGCTCCCACACGCGTGGTGGGGCGCCGGTGGCCTCGGAAACGGAGCGCTCCGGCGGTCCGGCGGGGCGGGACGGTGGCCGAGATCGAAGGAGCGGGATGGTCAGGGGAACGAGACGGGCGCCGAAGACCGCGGCAGCGGCCGGGCGGGCGAGCTGAAGGCGGTGGCCTCGGTCGCGCTGCCACGGGATCCCGGGTGGGCCCTGAACCCACCGGTGCGATCCTGGACCGGGTGCTCGCCGATCTCGACCCCGCGGGCGGCGTGCCGGCGCGGTCGGACGACCTCACACGAGTAGACGGACGGAGCTGACATGACCGACGACAACGGCTGGGCGAATGACCACGTCGCGATCCAGAGCCTTCTCGGCCGGATCGCCCACCTCGCCGACACCGGCGACCTGGCGGACTATCGCGATTGCTTCATCGACGACGCCGAGTGGTGGCCGCCGCGACAGCCGACGGTGGACATCTCCGAGGAGCCCATCAGGGGGTCGGCCGCCCTGGTGGCGGGCGCACAGCAGCGCCGCGACAAGGGCATCCAGGGGCCGGGGACGAACACCCGACACGTGGTCTCGACCTTCGACATCGAACCCGACGGCCCGGACAGGGCCCGCAGCCGGGCCTACTGGCGGTACTACGTCGAGACCGACTCCACGCCCCGGCTGCACTCCATCGGTCGGTACGACGACGAGCTCGTGCGCACTGCGGACGGGTGGCGGATGCGGATCCGCAAGGTGTCACGCGGCTAGGGGTGACCGCGCGGAGCACAGACCAGGCCCCCGAGCGGCCCGACACCGTAGGAGCGTGTGCTCGGGCGGCCGAACCGGCCTGACCGAGCACCCTCATGAACGTCTGGGCCGGTGGCGGATCGATTCCCCTCTCGGTGAGGGCGGTCGTGTGGTAGGTCGGACCCGTGACGTGGATCGCGTGCTGCAGCCCGACATGGACGTCTCGCCAGAAGCGCTGGACCGGGTCGTCGAGCCTGAGCGAGTTCCCACCGGACCGGGCGAAGATCCGGTCGGCCGCCTCGACCACCGATAACGGCGACCGACTCTGTCGACAGCTTGCCGCGGGGCCGAGCGGCCCGCCCCGCTATCCCGTGCGCACCGGCTCGCCCTGCCGCCGGACCAGCTCGAGACGGGGCTCGCCCGCCCGGACGACGTCCGCGACGGCCGTCATGTCGCGCGCGGCCCTACGGGCGGCGTCCACCACCAGTGGCGCGACCCGCTCGAGGGGGGCCTTCACCCCGCCGACGAGCGACAGCGCCCCGATGGGCCCCTCCGGACCCGGGATGCCGACGGCCACGCAGCCGATGTGGGGGAAACACTCGCCGCGCTCGAACGTGAGGCCCTTCCGCAGCCGGATCCGACCGAGTTCATGGTGCAGCGACCCCGGATCGGCCATGGTGTGCCGGGTGGGGGCGTCGAGCCGCCCCGCCAACCGGGCGTCGACCTGCTCCGGAGGCAGCAGGGCGAGCATCGCCTTGCCGAGTGCCGTGCAGTGGGCAGGCGCGCGTCCGCCGACACGCGAGGGGACGTCGGCGGCGTGTCGGCCGCCGACCTTGTCGAGATAGACGATCTCGGCCCAGTCCAGCACCGCGAGGTGGGTGACCATCCCGGTCAGCATGGCCAGTTCGTGGAGGATCGGGGCGGCGGCCGAACGCAGGGCGCCGGTGGTGCCCACCCGGACGTCGAGCCCGCGAACCCGGGTGCCGAGCCCGTAGCCGGACGGATACCGGTTCACCCATTGCAGGTTCGACATCTGCTCGAGGACGCGATGCGTCGACGATCGGGGCAGGCCCGTCCGCCTCGAGACCTCCTCGAGCGAGAAGCGTTGGGCGGGGTTGTCCGCGAAGAGATCCATGATCAGCGTGATACGGCCGATCATGGAGGTCGGCGGGCAGGGAGCCGGCGCCGGACCCGGCCTGGTGGCGCTGTAGTGCTCGACTGATGTCATGCCCTCACTCCTCCATGAATGAAGACTGAAACTGCTTCTAGTTCGCAGCGTAACAGTCGACTGTGACGCATGTCGCTATCTCTGACCGCCCCGAGGTCATCGCCAGCGACCTTACCAAGCGCTTGTTTCAGCAGCAATGGATGCGCCGGTCGTCGGCGGTGATCCCCGACGGGTGCAGTGGTCCCCGCGCGGCGTGTGGCGACCGGGTGTCTCGCTGAGCAGGATCGGGCTGGCCCCGTCGCTGAGGAGGGTTGACCATGGTGGTGCACTCGAACGACCGCAGACCAAACGCTTGCTTGATTGTGTACGGTCGCCTTCCGAGAGAGTGCGGAAGGAGCACGGGCATGGCCAACAAGCTCATGACCGAGGCCGATGTCGTCGCGCGGCTGAGGTCGGGGATGACGATCGGGATCGGCGGCTGGGGTTCGAGACGGAAGCCCATGTCGCTGGTGCGGGAGATCCTGCGCTCGGACCTGCAGGACCTGACCGTCGTGAGCTACGGGGGCCCGGACGTCGGCCTGCTGCTCGCCGCGGGGAAGGTCCGACACCTCGTCTACGGTTTCGTCTCCCTCGACTCGATCCCGCTCGAGCCACACTTCCGGGCGGCTCGCGAACGGGGTCAGACGCGGTTCACCGAGTACGACGAGGGCATGGTGCAGTGGGGGCTGCGTGCAGCGGCGAATCGCCTGCCCTTCCTGCCGACGAGGGCCGGTCTCGCGTCGGACGTCTTCCGCTCGAACCCGGACCTGCGGACCGTCCGTTCGCCCTACGGTGACGAGGAGCTGGTGGCGATGCCCGCTCTGGAGCTCGACGCCGCCCTGGTCCACATGAACCGCGCGGACACCGCGGGCAACGCCCAGTACCTGGGGATCGACCCCTACTTCGACGACCTGTTCTGTCAGGCCGCCGAACGCGCGTACGTCTCGGCCGAGCAGATCGTCCCCACGGCCGAGCTCCTGGCGGGTGGCCCGCCCCAGACCCTGCTCCTCCAGCGCTGGCACACCCATGGCGTGGTCCACGCCCCGAACGGCGCGCACTTCACGTCGTGTGAGCCGGACTACGCGCGGGACGAGGCCTTCCAGACCGCCTACGCGCAGGCCGCGCGTGACCCGGAGACGTGGCGGGCCTTCGTCGACGACTACCTGGCGGGCGACGAGCAGCACTATCAGCGGAGTGTGGAGGCGATGGCATGACCGAGACCGTCACGGCGTCGGCGTCGGCGTCGGCGTCGGCGTCGGCGTCCCTCGGCTCGGCCACATTGGCCGAGGTCTGTGCGGTGGCGTGTGCGCGGGCGTGGGAGGGCGACGGCGAGATCCTCGCGAGCCCGATCACCCTGATCCCCTCGATCGGGGCCCGGCTCGCCCGAGCCACCACCGACCCGGACCTGCTGCTCTCGGACGGCGAGGCGAGCCTGGCCGAGGGGGTGTGGGCCGTCGGGGACGCCCCGCCCGGAATCGAGGGCTGGCTGCCCTATCGGGCCGTGTTCGACATCTGTTGGGCGGGCCGCAGGCACGTGATGATGGGACCCGTGCAGCTGGACCGTTTCGGTAGCGCCAACCTGTCCGCCATCGGCGACTTCGATCGGCCGAAGCGGGCCCTGCTCGGCATGCGCGGGGCGCCGGGCAACACGGTCAACCACGCCACGAGCTACTGGGTCGGGCGGCACAGCCCCCGGGTGCTCGTCGAGCAGGTCGACGTGGTCTGCGGCATCGGCTACGACCGGGCGTCGGCGGCAGGCCGGACGGCCGCGGAGTTCCTCGACCTGCGGCGCGTCGTAAGCAACATGGCGGTGCTGGACTTCAACGGGCCGGACCGGGCGATGCGCCTGGTCACCACGCACCCGGGAGTGAGCATCGAGCAGGTCGTCGAGGCCACGGGCTTCGAGCTCGCCATGGCGGACGAGGTCGGCGTGACGCCGGCGCCCACGGCCGAGGAGCTCCGGCTCATCCGTGAGGTCATCGACCCCGCCGGACTGCGCGAACGCGAGGTCAAGGCGCCGTGATCTCCTCGCTGGGCACTCGTGTCACCGAGCTGACCGGGGTGCGCTACCCGATCGTCCAGACCGGCATGGGCTGGGTCTCGGGTCCCGAGCTCACCGCTGCGACGGCCGAGGCAGGTGGGCTGGGCATCCTCGCCAGCGGCACGCTCAGTCGCGAGGAGATGGTCGCCGGCATCCGCGCGATCCGGGAGCGCACCGACAAGCCGTTCGGGGTGAACCTCGTCGGTACCGCACCGGACGTCGAGGACCGTGCCAGGGAGCTGATCAAGGCTGAGGTCCCTGTGGCCTCCTTCGCTCTCGCGCCCGCGCAGTCGGTGTTCGGCCTGCTCAAGGACGCGGGGATCGTCGTGATCCCGTCCATCGGGGCGCGGCGGCACGCGGAGAAGGTCGCGGCGTGGGGAGCCGACGCGGTGCTCGTGCAGGGCGGCGAGGGCGGTGGGCACACCGGCGCCGTCCCGACGACCCTGTTGCTGCCGCAGATCGTGGACGCCGTGGACATCCCGGTGATCGCGGCGGGCGGGTTCTTCGACGGCCGCGGGCTCGTCGCCGCGCTCGCCTACGGGGCGGATGCCATCGCCATGGGCACCCGCTTCCTGCTCACCTCCGACAGCACGGTCCCGGACCGCGTGAAACAGGCCTACCTCGCCGCGGGGGTGGACGGCACCGTGGTCACGACCCTGATCGACGGCGTCCCGCAGCGGGTGCTGCGGACCCGGCTGGTCGAGCGGCTCACCGCGGAGGGCCGCGGCCCGCGTGCGCTCGCCCGGTCGGTGGGCAGCGCCGTCGCGCTGAAGAAGGAGGTCGGGTCCTCCTGGGCGGAGATCGTCAGGCAGGGTCTGGCGATGCGCCGCCAGCGCGACCTGACCTGGGGGCAGCTGCTGATGGCGGCGAACACCCCGATGATGATCCGGACCGGGATGGTGGACGGGAACGTTGAGCTCGGGAGCCTCGCAACCGGCCAGGTCGTCGGGCTGATCGACGAGCTGCCCTCGTGCGCCGAGCTGGTCGAGAGCATCGTCGCCGACGCGCAGAAGATCCTGTCGAGACTGGGAGAGCTGGCATGAGCATCGTCGTTCCCACCCCGCCCGCCGGGCACGGGCTGCTCACCGGCCGGACCGTTCTGGTCACCGCCGCGGCAGGCACCGGCATCGGGTCCGCCACGGCTCGCCGCTGTCTCGAGGAGGGCGCGCGCGTCGCGATCAGCGACCGGCACGAGCGCAGAGTCGCCGAGACCGCCGAGGCCCTCGCCGACGTCACGGGGGAGAAGCCCGTCACCGTCGTGTGCGACGTGACGGACGAAGACCAGGTCCAGCAGATGGTCGCCGCGACGGTCGAGGCCTTCGGCCGGCTGGACGTGCTGGTCAACAACGCGGGGCTCGGCGGGTCGGTCAACATTCTGGAGATGACGGACGCCCAGTGGTCGTCGGTGCTCGACGTGACGCTCAACGGCACCTTCCGCTGCACGAGGGCCGCGCTGCGCGTGATGGCCGAGCAGGGCTCCGGCGTCATCGTCAACAACGCCTCGGTGATCGGCTGGCGGGCGCAGAAGGAGCAGGCGCACTACGCTGCGGCGAAGGCCGGCGTCATGGCGCTGACCCGGTGCTCCGCGCTCGACGTCGCCCACCTGGGCATCCGGGTCAACGCCGTGTCACCCAGCATCGCCGCCCACCCGTTCCTGGCCAAGGTCACGAGCGACGAGCTGCTGGACGAGCTGGCGGGTCGCGAGGCGTTCGGTCGGGCGGCGGAGCCCTGGGAGATCGCGAACGTGATCGCCTTCCTGGCGAGCGACTACTCGAGCTACATGACCGGCGAGGTCGTCTCGGTCTCCAGCCAGCACGCCTGACCGGCGGCAGGCCCGGCCCGGACCGGTGGGTCCGGGCCGGGCCTGCCGCTCAGGTGACCCGGATCTCGTCGTCCCCGAGGTAGACCCGCAGGGACGTGATCCTGCTCCGCTCGTCGACGACGAACGTGTCGATGGGCTCGACGTCGATGGCCCGCCCGTCGGGCAGCTTCATCGCCACGCGGAAGTTCGCCGCCGCCTCGTTGTCGACCACCCGCAACGCCAGCATCTCGCTGTGGGTGTCACGGGCCGCAACGTCGGAGTAGTGGGCCAGGATCGCCTGGTGGCCGACTTTGGGCTCGGTCCCGATCGGGTCCTCGACGACGGCGTCGTCGGCGAACAGCGAGGCGAGCTCTTCACCGGTCCCCGACTGGAGGAGATCCACGTAGCGGAGGACCAGGGTGCGGATCTCGTCGGTGCTGGGCATGTCGTTCCTTTCGATAGGGGGTCTGCGGTGGACGGGTCAGCTGCGGCTGATCCGCCGTCTGCGCAGGCGCCACCCGTCCGGCGTGCGGACGGACGCCGGCGGCCCCCCGCCTCGGCCGGGTAGGTGCGGTCTCACGTGGAAGCGGGCGCCTGGTACTGGTGTCCCCAGTAGCTGTCCGCGGTGATCTCCTCCGCGGTGTAGGAGTCCTGGTCGACCATGACGCCCTCGCAGCCGACCTCGAGGTCCCAGCCTCCGGGGGTGGTGACGTAGAAGGAGACCATCTTGTCGTTGGTGTGCCGACCGAGGGTGACCGAGAGGTGGAAGCCGGCCCCGGTGACGCGGTCCAGCGCGCGGCCGACCTCGTCGAGGGTCTCGCACTCCACCATGATGTGGACCAACGCAGGCGACTTGAGGGCGTCGGTCGGGATCAGGGCGAGGCTGTGGTGGCGAGGGTTCACGCCCAGGAACCGCAGACGCCTGCCACCCCACTCCGGGGTGGGCGGCAGCCGGAAGGCACCCCGCGAGAAGAACCCCAGCGTGTCCGCGTAGAAGGAGAAGGCCCGGTCGACGTCGTCCACCGGAACGACGACGTGGCCGAGGCCGAGGCCACCGGCGATGAAGCGGTTGCCGTAGGGGGTGGCGAGGGGGGAGTGGTCCAGGGCGGCGCCGTGGAAGATCTCCACGGGGGTGCCGCCGGGAGCCTCGAACGCGAACGCCGCCTCGACCCGCCGGTTGTCCAACGTCTCCTGGTCCAGGGGCTTCGCGGGGATGCCCGCGCCCTCGACGACGGACTGGACGGCGGCGAGCGCCGCGCCGTCTCGGACCTCCCAGCCGATCGCCTCGACCCGGTCGTCGTCTCCCGGCAGCAGCACGATGCGGGCTGGGCGCTCGTCGAGGCGGAGGTGAAGCGCGCCCTCGTCGGCGCCGCTGCCGACGGCGAACCCGATCGCCGAGGCGAACCGCCGCCACGCGTCGAGATCGGTCGCCCGGACCCGGACGTAGCCGAGTGCACGAATGTCAGACATCAGTTCTCCTCGAGAGGGTTCTCGGTGCGGCGTAGAAGGAACTCCGACACGACACGCTCGAACTCGAGCTGTCGCTCCTGCATGGCCCAGTGTCCGCAGTTGGGGAACACGTGGAGCTCGGCGTTGCGGATGTTGCGCAGCGGGTGCAGGGCCCCCTCAAGCGGGGTGACCCGGTCGTCCCTGCCGTAGGTGAGCAGCGTGGGTTGGGTGATCTCGTGCAGCCGGGCCCAGACGGGAACCCCGGTTCCCGGCCCCTTGCTCATGGTGGCCATCGCCGCGCGGAAGAAGTCCCGCACGAAGTCGGTCCCCCCGGGCGCCGAGGCGGTCTGCCAGCGTCGCTCGACCCGCTCCTCGGTGAGGAACGCCTGGTCACCGACCATGGCGCGCATCCAGGTGACGAGCCGCTCGCGCGTCGGGTCCTCGCAGAACTCCACGAGGAGCCTGATGCCCTCGGTGGGCAGGGGGGCGAGCAGCGGCGGCGAGATGCCGCCGGGGCCCATCAGGACGAGCCTGCGCACCCGGTCCGGGTGGTCGAGGGTCAGCTGGGTGGCGACCGCGCCGCCGAGTGAGTTGCCGACGATGTCGACCCGGTCGATCCCCTCGGCGTCGAGCAGGCGGAGGATCGCGGCGATCGACGTGGTGGTGTAGGGAACGGACAGGTCCGGACGGTAGCTCTTGCCGAAGCCGGGCTGATCCGGGATCACCACCTGGAAATGCTCCGAGAACGCCGGAACGTTGGGCCCGAAGTTCGCCCATCCGGACACACCGGGTCCGGAGCCGTGCAGCAGGAGCAGAGCTCGGCCCGACCCGGCGAGGTGGTACTGGATCGGGTCCGGCCCGTCGAGGGTCCGGCTGGTGCCCTGTTCGGTGAGGTCGGGGGAGACCGTGGCGGTCACATGTCCTCCGTGTCAGATGAGGATGCGCTGGGCCGCAGCGGGCTCGATGCCCATCTCCGTGAGCGCAGTCGTGTGGTAGATCGAGCCGGGAACGTGGATCGCGTGCTGCAGACCGGCGTGCGAGTCCCGCCAGAAGCGCTGGAGAGGGTTGTCAGTGCGCAGGGCGTTCCCGCCCGAGCGGGCGAAGATCTGGTCACCCGCCCGCACCGCGCGCCAGGCGCAGCTGACCTGGTTGCGGCGGATGAGCGCCCGCTGCTCGAAGGTGACGGGTCTGCCGGCGTCGGCCAGGTCGTAGGCCCGGGAGATCCCGTCCAGAAGCTGGGTGCGTGCGGCGGCGATGTCGGCCGCCGCCTCGGAGATCGCGTAGAGCGAGTACGGGTCCTCCTTCACCTTCACCCCGGTCGCCATCGTGCGGCCCGCCTGGTACCCGTAATGCGCGGTGAGCAGACCCTCGGTGATGCCGACGACGGCGGCCGTGATGCCGAGGGGGAACATCGACCAGAAGGGCAGCCGGTACAGCGTTTCGGAGCGACCGGCACGCTGGGCGGCGATCTCGCCCTGGGCGACCTCGTTGGCATCGATGGTCCGGTACTCCGGGACGAACGCGCCGTCGATCCGGATGTCCTTCGATCCCGTGCCGCACAGTCCCATCACGTTCCAGGAGTCCTCGACGATCGTGTAGTCCCGCCGGGGCAGGATCACGTGCAGCACGCGAGGGGGCGAGAGGGGGTTGCCCTGCGCATCGCCGACGGCCGCACCGAGGAAGATCCAGTCGCAGTGGTCGGTCCCCGAGGAGAACTGCCAGTGCCCGCTGAGCGTGTAGCCGCCCTCGGTCGGCACAGCCACACCGCCGACCATGTACGGCGAGGCGATCCAGGTGTCCGGATCGTCTCCCCAGACCTCCTCCTGGACCCGCCGGTCACACAGCGCCATCTCCCACGGGTGCACCCCTCCGACGCCGCAGACCCAGCCGGTCGACCCGCAGACGCGTGCCACCGCCATCACGGCCTCGGCGAAGTCCCGGGGGTGCGCAGCGAAGCCGCCGTGGTCCTTGGGCTGCAGCATCCGCATCACGCCTGCCTCGCGGACGACGGCGACCGATTCGCTCGAGAGCTTGCCGAGGCGTTCGGTCTCGTCCGCTGCGGCGGCCAGCCGGGGCGCCAACGCCTCGACCTGCTGCACGATCTCGTGGGTCATCACGGCCTCCTGGCTGCACCTCGTCGACGTCCTGCGACCCGACCCACGGTAGGGAGGGGCGGGGCGGGCGCCCACCGATGTCTCGGTGAGCGGGAGCCTCGTGGAGTACGCGAGTTGTAGGCGGACCCGCCGACCGCGAGGACCACCGACCGCCTGGCCCGCAGGACCAGGCGGTCGCCGAAGACGGTGACGACCCACGCCGCTCATCGCGGCCGCGGCTCCCGCGACCCCGTACCCGAGGACGATCACGTCGGCGCTGTCCGCCCAGGTCGTGACCTCTGCCGCGCGGAGCGGCCGCGCCGTTCGCGGACATCACGCGACCTGGATCTGTGTGGCCGCGGCGAGACGCCCCAGCGACGTGCCGAGCACGCCCGCGCAACCGTGTGTTCGTGTCGGTCAGACGGTGACGGATTCGGTCGCCTTCAAGGACCGACTGATGTAGCGAGGAGCGAAGACCGTGAACAGCAGGAGCAGAGCGAGGGCCGCGAAGCCGGCCATCAGCAGCGCCGTGCTCTGGTAGCCGGTCTCGGCGTAGAGCGGGCCCGCCGCCGTCATGGTCGCGCCGGACGCGAGGAACGCGAACATGATGACCGGGGCGATGCTGGAGAAGGCGGAGGTCGCCACCTGCACACTGCCCGCGATCGACCCCTGGTCGTCCGCCGGTGCGTACTCGACCACGAGGTTGGGCACGGCCGCCATGGTCATGCCCGTCCCGGCCCCGGCGATCAGCGAGCTGATCAGGAGCTGGACGACGGTGTCGTTGAAGACGGTGAGCAGCAGGCCGGACACCAGCAGCAGCACGCAGCCGATGATCATCCACCGGCGACCGCCGAGCCTGCCTACGAGCTTGCCGACGAGGAACCCACCCACGACGACCGCGAGGGACAACGGCGTCGCGATCACGGCATAGGCGGTCGGCGTCAAGCCCAGGCCATAGCCGTTGCCCGGCGGAGCCAGCGAGAGCAGCGGGTACAGGGCCGACGACAGGGTGAACGCGGCATAGGCGAGCGCGCTGGTCACGGCGACCATCAGGATCGGGCGGCGGGTGAAGACCACCAGGTCCACGACCGGGTCGCGGTGTCGCCGCGACCAGAGGTAGAAGGCGCCGAGCACCAGCAGGCCTGCGATCACGAACCCGATCACGCCGACGGATCTCCAACCCCATGCCTGGCCCTGGCTGATCCCGATCAGGATCAGCGCGATCCCACCGCCGAGTAGGAACCCGCCGAGCACGTCGAGGGTGGCCGGCTTGCGCAGCGGCGACTCCGGGGTGCTGAGCAGGATGACGACGAACAGCAGGACGATCACGGCCACGTCGACCCAGAACAACCCGCGGAAACCGAACCTCTCCAGCAGGACCCCGACCAGCAGTGGGATGAACGCGCCGAAGATCCCCGTCCCGGTCACGCACAGACTGATGGCGAGCGGCAGGATCCTCTTCGGGAAGATGTCACGCATCAGGGAGTAGGACAGGAACATGCCTGCGATGGACAGGCCCTCCAGGCACCGGCCCGCGATCAGCACACCCATGGACGGCGCCAGCGCTGCGACGACACCACCGGCGCCCGCGAGGCCGAGGACGAGCAGCAGGATCAGACGCTTGCCGTAGATGTCGGCCATCCGACCGAGCAGTGGGCTCATGACCGCGCCCGTGAGGATGTAGCCGGTCAGCAGCCATCCACCCTGGGTGGAGGCGAAGTGCGCACTGAGTCGGGGAGGGCGATCGAGACGGTGGTGTAGCTGAGGGCCGTGTACTCCTGGACGAGGACCATGGCGATGAACGAGACGACGATCGCCGCCGTCCACCCCCCGCCACGGTCCTGAGGGCTCTCCGTCTCGGGCGTCTTCGGTGACGCTGCGGTCATGACGGTCTCCTGATGTGTCCGACGATGGGAACGGTGGCAGTGCGCTCGCGAACGAGGTCGAGGCGTCGTGAGGTCTCCGCCGGAGCCGGGTCCGTCGTCGCCGCTCCGACTCGGCGGCGGTCACCGCGGTATCCCGCGGCCGGGGCCCGTCCGCAGTGCAGGTGGCGGTGGCTCGTCGAGCGGGCGAACGCTAAACGCTGTGGTCTGGGTCAGGCCACTGGCGTCTCGATGACCGGGATGGTGCATGCGTAACAACGGTATGCCTGCCGACAGGACCCGCACACGGGCGATCCCGCTCAGCAGGGGTGGGGCCGGCTCAGGGGCTGGTCAGCTCGCGGAGTGACGCCTTGGCGACCTTCCCCGTGGCGGCCCGCGGCAGGGCGGGGAGCACGGACACGAACCGCGGGACCTTGAAGTTCGCCAACCGTTCCCGGCACCACGCGAGGATCTCCTCCTCCGACGGCGGTCCGACGTCTCGGCGCAGCGACACGAACGCGTGGCCGACCTCGCCGAGCCGCCTGTCCGGGGCGGCCACGACGGCGGCCTCCGACACGGCGGGGTGCGCGCACAGCACGTCCTCGACCTCGGCCGGGGACACGTTGAAGCCGCCGACGATGAAGATGTCCTTCAGCCGGCCGGTGACGTGCAGGTTGCCGTTCTCGTCCAGACGGCCGAGGTCGCCCGTGTGCAGCCAACCCGCCGTGTCGATCGCGGCGGCGGTGGCGTCGGGGTCGTCGGCGTACCCGGTCATCACGTTGTACCCGCGGACGAGGATCTCGCCGTCGGTGCCGTCGGGGGAGTCGATCCGCACCTGGACGTCGTCGACGGCGCGCCCGCTGGTCCGCACGACGACCTCGTCCGGGTCGTCCAGGCGGGACATGGTGGCGCACCCGGTCGCCTCGGAGAGGCCGTAGGCGGTGATGATGTCGGCGAAACCCAGGTCCGTGCGCATCCGGCGGACGAGCTCGGGCGGGATCGTCGACGCCCCCGTCACGGCGAGCCGGAGCGACGACAGGTCTCGCCCGGCCCGAGACGGTGCGTCCATCAGCTCCGTGTAGATGGTCGGCGGGCCGGGGATGCCGGTGATCCGCTCGCGCTCGACGATGTCGAGGACCCCCGCGGCGTCGAACCGACGGACGGGCACCGACGTCGCGCCGCGGATGATGCAGGAGACCAGTCCGCCCATCAGGCCGAAGCCGTGGAAGAACGGGTTGATCAGCAGGTAGCGGTCACCCGGCCGTAAGCCGATGATGTCGGCGTAGTTCCGGTACATCCGGACCACCTGCTCGTGGGTGTGCGGCACCCGCTTGGGACGACCGGTGGTGCCCGAGGTGAAGAGCAGCTGCAGGCGGGTCCCCGGGGTCACGCGCGCAACGGCGTCGGTCACCGCATCGGCGGGATGGGCCCGGCCCGCGGCGAGCAGGGCGTCCCAGCCGACGGTGCCCTCGGGCGCCACGTCCCCGATCGTGACCACGGTCCGCAGCCCGGGGACCTCCCCGGCCGCGTGCAGCATGCCGAGCTGGTCCTGACCGAGGAACCCCTGGTCGACCACGAGCCCGACCACGTCGGCGCCGACCAGCGCCTGCCGGGCCTCGTCACCGCGGTACCGGGTGTTCAGCGGCGCCAGCACCAGCCCTACGTAGTTGCACGCCAGCGCCGTGATCGTCCACCGGGCCGAGTTCGGAGCCCAGAGACTGACGACCTCGCCCGGCGTGAGGCCCTGCGCGAGCAGCCCGGCCGCCACCACCCCGACCTCCGCGAGCAGGCCGGGGTAGCCGAGCCGGAGCTCGCCGTCCACGATCGCCTCGAACTCGGCATACTCCTGCGCGGCGTACTGCAGCAGTCCGGGGATCGTGAAGGGGTACAGCACGTCCCGGTCCGAGTCCGAGTCGGTCACCCGGCGGTCCCTTCGTCGTCGCTGCCGGCGGCCGCGAGTGGGCCGGGTGGCAGGCTCGGTCATCCATTGACCCGCCGAGACTAGGCAGGCACTCCGCACCGGTCAAGCGCTTGGTTTGCAGCGTGGGGTCGGTCTCGGTCGGCGGACGGCCTGCTGGACGCGCCGTCCCACCGCTGATCGGATCCACCCGACGAAGCCCGGCGCGACCCCACGTGAACCGCGCCCGGACCGGATCTGGCTCGGCGGCTGAGCCCGACCCGGCACGTCGCGCCCCACTCGGCCCGGACGCCCGTTCCACTCAACGGGAACGGTGTCGTCTCGAACCACACGGTTCCCTAGCGTCGCCCGGCAGGTGCTCGGACCACCGTGTCCAGCTCGGTCCGCGGCCGGCGCCGGTCGCCGACGACTCGCCCACAACTTCGGAGGTCCTCCCCATGACGCGGAGTCCGCTACCCCCCGTCCCCGCTCGGGACATGGCCGTCGATCTCCTCGTCATCGGCGCCGGAACGGGCATGGGCGCCGCCCTCGCCGCGCACGAGCGGGGTCTGTCGACGCTGATCGTCGAGAAGACCGAGTTCGTGGGCGGGTCGACCGCCCGGTCCGGCGGGGCCTTCTGGATCCCCGCGAACCCGGTCCTGATGGAGAACGGATCCACCGACTCGCTCGAGCAGGGCGAGCGGTACCTCCGTGCCGCGGTGGGCGACAGCTCGCCCGAGGCACGCTGGCAGGCCTTCCTCGCGAACGGCAAGGCCGCCATCGACCTGCTGCGCCGCACGACGCCCCTGACGTTCCAGTGGACCAAGGGCTACTCCGACTACCACCCCGAGCTGGCGGGAGGCACGGCGGTCGGTCGCACCTGCGAGCCCCGTCCCTTCGACGTCTCCGTGCTGGGCGAGGAGCGGAACCGGCTGCGATCCGCGGGCGTGGAGGCCCCGGTGCCGATGCCCGTCACCAGCGCCGACTACAAATGGATGAACCTGATGTTCCGGATCCCGCACCGGGGCGTGCCGCGCGTGGTCAAGCGGTTCGCGCAGGGCCTGGGTGGTCTGGCCCTGCGCCGCGAGTACTCGTCCGCGGGCCACGCGCTGGCCGCGGGCCTGTTCGCCGGTGTGCTCGAGGCGGGCGTCCCCGTGTGGACCTGCACGGCGGTCGACCGCCTGCTGACCGGTGAGGGCGGGCGGGTCACCGGAGCGGTGCTCACCCAGAACGGGCGGGAGGTCACGGTCACCGCCCGGCGCGGGGTCGTGCTCGCCACCGGTGGCTTCGACCACGACATGGACATGCGCCACAAGTTCCAGCTCGAGGCCACGCAGCCCGGCTGGAGCCTGGGCAGCGAGGGCAACACCGGCGACGGCATCAAGGTCGGCGAGGAGGTGGGCGCCGCGACCGCGCTGATGGACCAGGCCTGGTGGTTCCCGGAGGTGGCGCCGCCGCCCGGAGGGGCCCCGTCGGTGCTGCTCGCCGAGCGGTCGTTGCCGGGACAGTTCATCGTCGACGGCTCCGGACGTCGGTTCGTGAACGAGGCGCTGGACTACATGTCCTTCGGCCAGCTGGTCCAGGAACGGGAACGGGCGGGCGACCCGGTCGGCGACATGTGGATGGTCTTCGACCGCGGCTACCGCAACAGCTACGTCTTCGCGGGCTCCCTGCTCCCGCGCATGCCGTTGCCCAAGGCCTGGTAAGACGCGGGGATCGCGCACCAGGCCACCGGCCCGGCCGAGCTGGCCCGGGCGATCGGTGTGCCCGCCGAGAACCTCGTCGCAACCTTCGCGCGGTTCAACGAGCTCGCCGGGCGCGGGGTGGACGACGACTTCCACCGCGGTGCGAGCGCCTACGACCGCTACTACGGGGACCCGACGGTCACCCCGAACCCGAACCTGCGGCCGCTGTCCGAGGACCTCTTCGCGGTGAAGATCGTCCTGGGTGACCTGGGTACCTGCGGCGGGCTGCGGGCGGACGAGTTCGGCCGGGTCCAGCGCAGTGACGACAGCGTCATCGAGGGGCTGTACGCACTGGGCAACACCGCGGCCAACACCTTCGGGACGACGTACCCCGGCGCCGGGGCGACGATCGGTCAGGGGCTGGTGTTCGGCTACATCGTCGCCCAGCACGCCGCGCGGCTCGCGGTCCAGAACTAGACCCTCGAGGGTCGGCACACCGAACACCGCGCCACGGTTCGGATCGTGGCGTGCGGAGGAGAGGCGAACACATGTCGGATTTCCCCACGCCCGGAACGTCTGCGGAGCTGCCTGCGGAGGTCGACGTCGTCGTCGCAGGCTCAGGTGCCGCGGCGCTCACCGGTGCCTACACGGCAGCCAAGCGAGGGCTGCGCGTCCTGGTTCTGGAGAAGACCGACCGCCTCGGCGGCACCAGCGCGTACTCGGGCGCAGGCCTGTGGCTGCCCGGCAACGACGTCCAGCGTCGTGGGGGAGTGCAGGACTCGGTCGAAGCCGGGCTGGAGTACCTGCGGGCGACCGTCGGCGACCGCACGCCCGCCGACCTGCAGCAGGCCTACGTCCGGTCGGGCCCCGAGCTGGTCGCCTTCCTCGAGCGCGACCCGGCGATCGAGTTCGAGACCATGCCCTTCCCGGACTACTTCGAGGCGCCCGGCCGGGCGAAGCCTGCCGGCCGCGCCATCTGTCCCGCGCCGTTGGCAGGCTCCGAGCTGGGTGACCGGCTCGCGCAGCTGCGGCCGACCATGAACGCCGACAAGTTCGGCGAGCAGGTCCCGCGGGACACCCTCACCCACGGGCAGGCCCTCATCGCCCGGCTCCTGCTCGCGATCGACGCGACCGGGAACGCCGACATCCGCACCGGGTGCCCCCTCGAGTCGCTCGTGAAGGTGGACGGCCGCGTGGTGGGTGTGCGCGCAGGCGGCCGGGAGGTCCGCGCGAGGGCGGGGGTGCTGGTCGCGGCGGGCGGCTACGAGTGTGACGGCGACCGGAGGCAGCGCTTCCATGGCCTGCCCACCGGGGACTGGACCGCGGCCTACCCCGGCTCCAACACCGGGGACGCGCTCGAGGCGTTGGAGGGGGTCGGTGCCGGGGTCGACCTGCTCGACGAGGCCTGGTGGTGTCCCGCGACCCTGTTCCCGAACGGGCGCGCGGTCTTCACCCTCGGCCTGACCGCCGGGATCTTCGTCGGCCCGGACGGCACACGGTTCGGCAACGAGTCGCTGCCCTACGACCGGATGGGCCACATCCTGCTCGACCGGATCCACGAGCTCGGGCCGGACGTCGAGTTCTGGTGGGTCTTCGACTCCCGTACCGAGACCCCGCCCGGGATCGTGTCCCCGGTCCCCGACAAGGAGGAGCTTCGAGCGGCGAAGCTCTGGCGCACCGCGGACACGGTCGAGGGGCTGGCGACGGAGATCGGGGTCCCCGCCGTGGCACTGCGCGAGACGGTGGACCGGTTCAACGGGTTCGCCGCCTCCGGCACGGACGACGACTTCCACCGCGGCGAGGACGACTACGACCGGTTCTTCGCCGTCGGGGACGGCCCGAACCCCGCTCTGGTGCCGCTGGACCGTGGTCCCCTGCATGCCGTCCGCATCGTGCTGAGCGACCTCGGTTCGAAGGGCGGCGCCCGGATCGGTACGTCGGGCGAGGTGCTGGACACCGACGGCAGGCCGATCCCGGGCCTGTTCGCCGCGGGCAACTCGTCGGCGTCGGTCACCGGGCACGTCTACCCGGGACCCGGCACCCCCCTCGGCTCGGGGATGGTCTTCGCCCACCGGGCGGCGAACGCGATGCACGCGGCCACCCAGCAGCCCGTGAGCGACGCGGCCCGGGGATAGCGGGCCCCCGAGGGTGTCTCCCGCAGCCGCGGGCGGCGTGCACACGGTGTATCCCCGACCGCGTAGCCCGCACGACCGAGCACCAGACCGACCGATCCGGCCCCGCGCCCGTGAGCGCGGGGCCGGGTCGTCGTCGCTCAGGGGTGCACGATCTCCCGCCGCCGCAACCGCCATCCGTCCGGGGTGCGGGCGAACTCGTCGTGGTACTCGCCCATCGTCACCAGCCGCGGCTCCGCGTCGAGACCGACGTAGTAGCGGAAGTAGGACCTGCTGGACGCCCGGTCGCCGGTGACGTCCACCATCGTCGTCGTCGGGACGTGGTGCGTGTGGGTGCCGGGGCCCTGGATGCCGGCGTCGCGCCGCTCCTGTGCACCCGAGAGGATGTCCGACAGACCCCTCCGGGCCTGCTGCGGGAGGCCGACGGCGGACGCGGCGGGCAGGTGCCACTCCGCGTCGTCGGTGAAGCACCGGCCGTACTCCGCGAGGTCGCCGGTGTCGGCGAGCTGAGCGATTCGGACGATCAGCTTGGCGATCTCATGCTCGTCCACGATCTGCTGCAGGCGTGGGTCATCCATGATCGACTCCTGGTGTCGTGGGGCACCGCCACTCGGGCGACGTCGGCATCCGTGCCGTGCCCTCGAATCTGGCAGTCCGCGGTGGTCGGCGGAACATGGTCATCCGGTGAGTGGGACCGATCGACGTCTCGCCGAGGTCACGTGCCGTCGACCGGGAGACAGGTCCCGGTCACGTCGGTCGCGCCGAGCAGGAGGCGCTCGATCGTCGCGGCGGTCTCATCCGGGTCCGCGGGGCGGCCCAGGGGAGTGCGGACGGCGACCTCCGACATGGCGTACCCCTCGTCCACCATCCCGCTGCACGAGCGGGGTCAGCGGGTGGCCCGGCCCGCCTCACCCGAGTCGCTCCAGGATCGTGACGTTGGCCTGGCCGCCGCCCTCGCACATGACCTGCATGCCGTACCGCCCGCCGGTCCGCTCGAGCTCGTGCAGCAGCGTGGTCATCAGCCGGGCACCGGTGGCGCCGAGCGGGTGACCCAGGGCGATGGCGCCCCCGTTGACGTTGACCTTGGCCGGGTCGGCCTTCGACTCGACCAGCCAGGCCTGCACCACGGAGGCGAACGCCTCGTTGATCTCGACGAGGTCGATGTCGTCGATCGACATCTCGGCGCGGGCCAGGGCGTGGGCGGTGGCCGGGATGGGGGCCGTGAGCATCCACACCGGGTCCGCGCCGCGGGCGGACAGGTGGTGCACCCGCGCCCGCGGGGTCAGACCGAACCGGCGGACGGCTTCGGCCGAGGCGACCAACAGGGCGGCGGCTCCGTCGGAGATCTGGCTGGACACCGCCGCGGTGACCGTCCCGCCCTCGCGGACGGGCGGGAGGGAGCGGATCTTCGCCCAGTTCGGTTCCCGCGGCCCCTCGTCCTGCCGGAGCCCGGCGACCGGCACGATCTCCCGGTCGAACCGGCCCTCGGCGCGCGCCGTGAGCGCCCGCTCGTGCGAGGTCACCGCGAACTCCTCCATGGCGTCCCGCGAGATGCCCCAGTGCTCGGCGATCATCTCGGCGGAGCGGATCTGGTCGACCTCCTGGTCGCCGTAGCGGGCGGTCCAGCCCGTCGAGCCGGAGAAGGGGTCCGGGAAGCCCATCGGCTGCGCCACGGTCATCGCGGAGCTGATCGGGATGGCGCTCATGTTCTGCACGCCGCCCGCGACCACCAGGTCGGCGGTACCGCTCATGACCGCCTGGGCGGCGAAGTGCACGGCCTGCTGGGAGGAGCCGCACTGGCGGTCGACCGTGACGCCCGGCACCTCCTCCGGCAGGCCCGCGGCCAGCCAGCTGGTCCGGGCGATGTCCCCGGCCTGGGGCCCGATGGTGTCGACGCAGCCCATGATGACGTCCTCGACCAGGGCCGGGTCGACGCCGGACCGTTCGAGCAGCGCGCTGAGGACGGCGGCACCCAGGTCGGCGGGGTGTACGGCGGCCAGGCCGCCGCCCCGCCTGCCCACCGGGGACCTGACCGCCTCGACGAGGTATGCCTCTGCCATGGGACTCCTTCGACTCGTGACCGGCGAGGGGCACCGAACGTCTGCACGCGGTGCGGCCGGAGCTTCCCCGAGAGTAGAACCCAAGCGCTTGGTCGGCCAGCGTCGCACCCGTTCGACGCGCCGGTGCGCCTGCCGGGAGGATCGACGGTGACGGCCGCTCCGTCGCCGCGGGGACCCGCTACCGGGGCGGACCGGCGGCTGCCGCTCGACCTGCCTTCCTGCCGAAGAAGGTGCAGTCGGCGAGGCTCAGACCGGAGCTGTAGGTGTGGCCGGTGCGCGGCAGGCCCGAGGTGACGCGGCCCGCCGCGAACAGGCCCGGGACCGGGGCTCCGTCGCGTCCCAGGACCTCGCCGGAGACGTTCGTCGCCAGGCCGCCGAGAGTGAAGTAGGTGAAGGTGCTCTTGGTGAAGTTCAGCTCCAGGGCGGCGAAGGGCCCGTCGTCGAGCACCTTCAGCCAGGCGGGAGCCTTGTGGTGCAGGGGGTCTCGCCCCTCGGCGGCGTAGCGGTTGAAGGTGTGCACGGTGCGCGCCAGGCTCTCCTCCGGCAGGCCCAGCTCGCGTTCGACCTCCTCCCACGTCTCCCCGACGGCCGCGACGGAGATCCGTGCGGCGTCGAGCGGACGGCCGAAGATCGCGTCGTCGACGAGCAGCCAGACCTTGGAACCGGGCTGGTCGAGCATCGCGCGGCTGACCCGCCCGTGGTAGCAGTCCTCGTTGACGAAGCGCTGCCCCGCCTCGTTGACGAAGATCCCCTTGACCAGGTCGGGCGGCACGATCCAGGGGCACGTCGTGAAGAACTCGTCCATGTGCACGGCGTTGCCCCCGGCGCCGACTCCCATCTGGATGCCGGACCCGTTGTCGTTCTCGCCGATCGGCGTGGAGAGTCGCAGGGTCTTCGGGGCGTGCTGGGCGAGCATGTCGCGGTTCATGCCGAACCCGCCGGTCGCGAGGACGACGCCGCGCCGTGTCCGGACGTGCACGGGTCGGTTGTCGATCCGTACGACGATGCCGATCACCCGCTCGTCGTCGTCGAGCACGAGACACTGTGCCCGGGCGTTGAGGCGCACGTCCACTCCGGCCTCGCGGACACGGGCCTCGAGGATGTCCATCAGTGCGCGGCCGCCACCGACCCCGACGTACTGGATGGTGTGCCCACGGGGGGCAGGCGTGGCCGCCTCGGCGAACGGCCAGGCCTGCTCGCTGCCGGACCAGATGAGCGTGTCGTCGGTTTCCGGCTCGATGATCTTCCCCGGCAGGAACGTCCCCTTGTACGGGACGCCCTGCTCCTTCAGCCAGGTGAAGTGGTCGGGGCTCTCGTTCGCGTACACCTCGCACTTCTCGAGGTCCGGGTCGTCACCCCCGACCATGGTCAGGTAGGAGCGGAGGGCCTCGGTCGTGTCCTCGAAACCGGCGTTCCGCTGGACCTCGGTGCCGCCGAGGTAGATCTCGCCGCCCGACAGGGCGGAGGCGCCGCCGCTGCCTGCGCCGGACTCGAAGAGCGCGACCTCGGCGCCGGCGTGCGCGGCCTCCAGGGCGGCGCACGCCCCGGCCGCGCCGAACCCGACGACGGCGACGTCCGTCGTGAGGTCCCACGAGGTGACGTCCGTGGCGTGCAGGGGTCGGTACGGGGTTCCACGCATCGGGGCCCTCCGGGGTCGTGGTGGCTGTCGGGCGGGAATGTAGGGCGGGCCGCTCCTGTCGGGGTCCGGTGTCCCGACCACCGGGAGCGACCTGGACGGGTGGGTGGGACCGGGCTGAGGTGTGCCTGTCGGGGACGTCGCCGTCGGTGTACGGTGCAAAGCAAGCGATTGGTTGGTCTAGGGAGGCGAGATGGCGACTGCGGTGGACGGGCCGGACGCGGTGATCGTGGCGGCAGCGCGGTCGCCGATCGGCCGGGCCGGCAAGGGCTCGCTCCGCGAGCTGCGGCCGGACGACCTCGCCGCGCAGATCGTCCGCGCGGCGCTGGACCAGGTGCCCTCGCTCGACCCGAGCGGCATCGACGACCTGCTGATGGGCTGCGGGCAGCCTGCGGGCGAGCAGGGCTATGGGATCGGTCGCGCCGTGGGTGTCCTGCTCGGGCTCGACACCGTCCCCGGCGCGACGGTCCAGCGCTACTGCGCCTCGAGCGTGCAGACCACGCGGATGGCGATGCACGCGATCCGGTCCGGCGAGGCGGACGTGATCGTCTCGGCGGGTGTCGAGTGTGTCTCGCGGTACGGCGCCGGGAAGTCCGACGGGATGCCGGACACCCGCAACCCGCTCTTCGCCGAGGCCGCACGGCGTGCCGAGCAGCGTGGGGCGGGCGGGGAGCCCTGGACGGACCCGCGGGCGGACGGTGCGCTGCCGGACCTCTACATCGCGATGGGGCAGACCGCGGAGAACGTCGCGGACATGTACGCCGTCTCCCGCCAGGCACAGGACGAGTACGCGGCGCTGAGCCAGAACCGCGCGGAGACGTCGATCAAGTCGGGCTTCTTCGAGCGCGACATCACCCCGGTGACCCTGCCGGACGGGTCGCTGGTGACCGCGGACGACGGGCCCCGCCCCGGCGTCACCGCCGACAAGCTCGCCGCCCTCTCGCCCGTGTTCCGGGAGAACGGCACGGTCACGGCGGGCAACTGCTGCCCGCTGAACGACGGGGCCGCGGCCCTGGTCGTGATGTCGGACCGGCGGGCCGCCGATCTCGGGATCACCCCGTTGGCCCGGGTCGTCGCCTCGGGGGTCTCCGCGCTGAGCCCGGAGATCATGGGTCTCGGCCCGGTCGAGGCGGTCCGCCGGGCGCTCGGCCATGCGGGGATGTCCGTCGGCGACGTGGATCTGATCGAGCTCAACGAGGCCTTCGCCGCGCAGGTGCTGCCCTGCGTCGACGAGCTCGGCATCCCCGTCGACCGGGTGAACGTCCACGGTGGCGCCATCGCGCTGGGCCACCCCTTCGGTCAGACCGGTGCGAGGATGACCACGACCCTGATCCACGCCCTGCAGGATGCGGACCGGTCGGTCGGGGTCGTCACCATGTGCGCCGCGGGCGGGCAGGGTATGGCCCTCGTCCTCGAGCGGACGAGCTGACCACGACCATGCGGATCCCCGCGGCAGCCCCAGGAGGCACCAGATGAGCACGGCAGTCCCGGCCACCCACGGTGTCTCCGTCGTTGACGACGGCGGGGGTGTCGTCGAGATCGTGATGGACGCCCCGCCGGTCAACGCACTGAGCGCGGCGGGCTGGTTCGCGCTCGCCGACGCGCTGCGCACCGCGGGGGCGGACCCGGCCACGCGCGTCGTCGTCCTGCGCGCCGAGGGTCGCGGTTTCAACGCGGGCGTCGACATCAAGGTCATGCAGGCCTGCCCGGACAACTCCGAGCTCATCGGGGTCAACCGCGGCTGCTACGCGGCCTTCGAGGCCGTCTACGACTGCCCGGTGCCGGTGATCTCCGCCGTGCACGGGTTCTGCCTCGGCGGCGGGATCGGCCTGGTGGGCAACTCCGACATCATCGTGGCGAGCACCGACGCGACCTTCGGGCTGCCCGAGGTCGACCGCGGCGCGCTCGGCGCGGCCACCCACCTCTCCCGCCTCGTGCCGCAGCACCTGGCCAGGGCCATGGTGTACACCGCGAAGCCCGCCACTGCGCAGCAGCTGCACGCCTTCGGCTCCGTGCACAGCGTGGTCGCCCGCGAGGAGCTGCGGGACACCGCGCTCGAGCTGGCGGGCGACATCGCGGCGAAGTCCCCGACGATCATCCGAGCGGCCAAGGAGTCGCTCAACGGGATCGACCTGTGGGACGTCAAGCGCAGCTACCGCTACGAGCAGAGCTTCACCTTCGAGCTCAACCTCTCCGGCGTGGCGGACGAGGTCCGCAACACGTTCGGACGCTGAGGCGCGGACATGGACCTGAGCTGGACCGACGACCAACAGGCCTTCCGCGCGGAGGCCCGCGAGTGGCTCACCGCGAACGTCCCCGCACGCCCCCTCCCGTCCGGGGACACCCGAGGGGGCTTCACCGCACACCTCGAGTGGGAGCGCACGCTGTTCGAGGGCCGGTGGGCGGTGGTCTCCTGGCCCGCGGCCTACGGCGGCCGGGACGCGTCGCTCTGGGAGTGGCTGATCTTCGAGGAGGAGTACTACCGGGCGGGGGCCCCGCAGCGGGTGACCCAGAACGGGATCTTCCTGCTCGCGCCCACACTCTTCGAGTTCGGCTCGCAGGAACAGCAGGACACGCTGCTGCCACGGATGGCGGCCGCCCAGGACCTGTGGTGCCAGGGCTGGTCCGAGCCGGGCGCCGGGAGCGACCTGGCCGCCCTGACCTCGCGTGCGACCGAGGTGGACGGGGGTTGGCGGCTCTCCGGGCAGAAGACCTGGACGACCCGGGGGGCGTTCTGCACCCACCTGTTCGGGCTGTTCCGCTCGGACCCGGAGTCGGAACGGCACAAGGGGCTCACCTACTTCCTCGTGCCGCTCGACGCCGAGGGCGTCACCGTCCGCGGGTTCGGCAGGCTGGACGGCGACGAGGGCTTCGCCGAGGTCTTCCTGGACGACGTCTTCGTGCCGGACACCGCGGTGCTGGGTGGGGTCGGGAACGGCTGGCGGGTGGCGATGGCGACGACGGGGTCCGAGCGCGGGCTCACACTCCGCTCGCCCGGGCGGTTCCTGGAGTCGACCCGCAGGCTCCGCGAGCTGGCGGCGGAGCACCCGGAGCGGCTGTCCGGCCGGGTGCGCGAGGACGTGGTCGACGCCTCGATGCGCGCGCAGGCCTACCAGCTGTTCACCCTGGCCCAGGTCAGCGACCTGGTCACTGGGACCCCCGCGGGGGCGGAGTCCAGCCTGAACAAGATCTTCTGGTCGGAGCTCGACATCCTCACCCACCGCACCGCCCTGGCCCTGCGCGGCGCCGAGGCCGCGGTCGACGAGTCCTGGAGCCGCGGGTTCCAGTTCTCCCTCGCCGGCCCGATCTACGCGGGCACGAACGAGATCCAGCGCACGATCGTCGCCGAGCGGGTCCTCGGCCTGCCGAGGGTGGGGAGGTAGCGGTGGACTTCCGCCTCTCCGAGCTGCAGCGCGAGCTGGCCTCCGCGACCCGGGACCTGCTCGACGCCCGCTGCCCGGCGTCGGTCGTCAGGGCGTCGCGGGAGAAGCCGGACGGCGTGGCCGACCTCTGGTCCGCCCTCGCCGAGCTGGGTCTGCCCGGCGCCCTCGTCCCCGAGGACGCGGGCGGGCTGGGGCTCTCGACCACCGATCTCCTCCCCGCCCTGCAGGAGACCGGACGGGCCGCCGTGCCCGCACCGATCGTGGAGACCGCGCTCGTCGCCGTGCCGCTGCTGGCTGCGGCCGGGAACGCCGAGCTGGTCGCCGCGGTCGCGGCGGGCGACGCCGTCGTCACGGTCGCCCCGGCGGGGGAGCCGGTGCCCTGGGCGGCCGCCGCCACGCACGTCGTGCTGTTGGGCGAGCACGTCTCCCTGCTGACCCGCGCGGAGCTGCGGGGGGAACCCGTGCCCGCGGTGGACGGCTCACGGCCGCTCACCGTGCTCGGCGGGGAGGCCGGCCACGGCGAGACCCACGGCGAGGCCCTCGGCACCGAGCCCGCCCTGGGGCGGTCCGCCCGAGCGCGGGCGGCGGTGGGCCTGGCGGCACAGCTCGTCGGGCTCGCCGAGCGTCAGCTGTCGATCACCGTCGAGTACGTGGCCGATCGCCGTCAGTTCGGTGTGCCGGTCGGCAGCTTCCAGGCTGTCAAGCACCACCTGGCCGACGCCCTGCTCGCCGTCCGGTTCGCCCGGCCCGCGGTCCTCGCCGCCGGGCTGGCGCTCGACGCCGACCCGGTCGCCGCGGACGCGGCGACCGCGCGGGCGGTGGCGTTGGCGAAGGCGACAGCGTCGGACGCCGCGGACCTGGTGTCGACGACCGCCGTCCAGTGCCACGGCGCGATGGGCTACACGGACGAGTACGACCTCCAGCTGTACGCGAAGCGGGGCTGGGCGTTGGCTGCCGCATGGGGCACCGCGACCGAGCACCGCGCCGCCTACGGCGACGCTCTCGGCCTCCCACGTTCGCACTAGAGACGCCATCGAGTACGGAAGAGGACCACGATGACCGCAACCCAGCCGGTCCCCGCGGAGTCGGACGAGGCCACCGAGCCGGTCGTCCGCTACGAGACCGAGGGCGGCGTCGCGTACGTCACCATGAACCGGCCGCAGTACCGCAACGCCCAGAACTCGGCCATGACCTACGCCCTCGACGACGCGTTCTACCGCGCCGCGGAGGACGACGGGGTCACCGTGATCGTGCTGCGCGGCGAGGGGACGCACTTCAGTGCGGGGCACGACATCGGCACCCCCGGACGGGACGTCGACACGTCGTTCCCGCGGCGTGCCGGTCTGTGGTGGGACCACGTCGGGAAGTCGGGCGGCGAGTCCCGCTTCGCCCGTGAGTCCGAGGTCTACCTCGGGATGTGCAGGCGGTGGCGGGAGCTGCCCAAGCCGGTCATCGCGCAGGTGCAGGGGGCGTGCATCGCAGGCGGTCTGATGCTGGCGTGGGTGTGCGACTTCATCGTCGCCTCGGACGACGCCTTCTTCGCCGATCCCGTGGTCCGCATGGGCATACCGGGCGTGGAGTACTTCGCCCACCCGTGGGTGATGGGTCCCCGGCAGGCCAAGGAGTTCCTGTACCTCGGGGAGCGGGTCGACGCCGCGCGGGCGCGGGAGTGGGGCATGGTCAATCACGTGGTCCCGCGCGCCGAGCTGCCCGAGTTCACCCGGTCCATCGCCGAGCGGATCGCGGCGATGCCGCGCTTCGGGTTGGCGCTGACCAAGAAGGCGATCAACCAGGCGGAGGATCTGATGGGGCAGTCGTCGGGCGTGGACTCCGTCTTCGGGCTGCACCATCTCGCGCACGCCCACAACGCGGAGATCGGCGTCGACTCGCTGGCCGGGCAGGACGCGCGCAGCATGCGGGACTCCCGGCGCGGGGCCGAGGGTGGCCCCGCAGGCACGACGGGGGAGGGGGCCTGATGGCGCGCGTCGCGATCGTCACCGGGGCGGGTCAGGGTCTGGGACGGGCGCACGCCCACGCCTTCGCCGCCGAGGGCTACGCCGTCGTGGTCAACGACGTCGGGGCGGCCGCGGAGACCGTGGCCGCGGAGATCGCCGCCACGGGCGGCACCGCCGTGGCCTCCACGGGGGACGTCTCGAGCTGGGAGTACGCCGAGCAGCTGGTCGGCACGGCGGTGGAGCGGTTCGGGCGGCTGGACGTGCTGGTCAACAACGCGGGTCTGGTGCGCGACCGGATGCTGGTCGGGATGAGCGAGGCCGAGTGGGACCTGGTCCTGCAGGTCGACCTGAAGGGTCACTTCTGTCCGCTGCGCCATGCCGCCGCGTACTGGCGGGCACAGGCGAAGGCGGGGGCAGGCTCCGGCGGGCGGATCGTGAACACCAGCTCGGGCGCCGGGCTCATGGGCAGCGTCGGGCAGGGCAACTACTCCGCCGCGAAGGCCGGGGTGCTGGGGCTGACGTTCGTCGCCGCCGCCGAGCTCGCCCGCTACGGCGTCACCGTCAACGCCCTGGCGCCCGCCGCACGCACACCGATGACCGAGTCGGTCTTCGCCGAGATGATGTCCACCACGGACGCGGAGTTCGACGCGATGGCCCCGGAGAACGTCTCCCCGCTGGTCGTGTGGTTGGGATCCGAGGAGGCCGGAGGGGTCACGGGTCGGGTCTTCGAGGTCGAGGGCGGCCGGATCGGGCTGGCGGACGGCTGGCGTTACGGGCTGCGACGTGAACAGCAGCGGCGCTGGGAGGTCCCCGAGGTGGGCAAGGCCGTATTGGACCTGATCGCCGAGGCGGAGCCGCCGACTCCTGTCTACGGGGCGTAGGCGTGAACGTGGCGCTCCTGGGCGGGGGTGGGGCCGGGCGACCCGCCGCCGCCGTCTCGGTTCGGTACCTGCGTCACGTGGCCCGGCCCCGGGGAGTCGGGACGTCAGCCGCGCCGGATCGTCCGCCTGCGCGCCGGTCGACGCCCACCCATTCCTCCATGAGGAGACCGCGGCTCACCTCGAACCAGGGGTCCTGCAGCGGGCCCCACAAGCCGTCGGCCGCCAGAAGCGTCGCGCCTTCGTCCTCGTCGAGCCGAACACGCAGGTAGCCGACCATCGTGGTGGGCGGGAGGTCGGCCGCGGTGGGGAACTGGCCCTCCTCGGTCATGGCTTCGGCGATGCCCTCCGCCGTCACCTCGTCCCGGACCGCCATCCCCACACCCGGCCTCTCCGCCGCGGCGGCGGCGAAGCCCTGCATCAGCTGGTGGAAGCGGCCGGTGGACCTCGGTGTAGTGGCGCTCCGACTCCGGCACGGGCCTCCCGGCCAGGGGCTCGAAGCAGCTGAGTGATCGCACGATGCTCACCGGGGTCGGTCCGGGTACTTGGTGGCGATCTCGTCGAGCACCGGGTTCAGGGCCTCCATGAACACCTCGGGGTTCTCAGACGGCTGGAATTGACCCAGGCCCTCGCCGATCTCGAAGTGCGCGGCGTTGATGGCGTCGGCGAACTCCTGGCTGCCTCCCGTGAGAGCCAGCCTGTCGTACCGCCCGGTCAGGAGGTAGACGCCCGTCCGTGCGGTGTCGATGGCAGTCGCCTGCTCCGCGGTGAGGGCGTGGCTGTGCATGTAGTACCTGGAGCTGACCGGGTCGGCCCCGGCCCGTGGGCGCCGGACCCGGACTCGCGGACGCTCAGCCGTCGGAACCGTCGTCCTCGCCCACCACCGACCGCCGGACGAGCGCGTAGACGGTCTCGGTCAGGTCCTCGATGGTGCGGTCACCGAGTCCGGCGATGCCCTGGACGAACGGGCCGAAGAGCCTCCAGCCGAGCGCCATCGCCGTGAGCGCGGCGACCTGGACCTGCGGGTCGGTGCCCGGCTTCGGCTCGATCTCGTCCGTCAATCGCCTGCTCAGCTCGCCCAGCGCGGGGGGGCCAACAGCTCCGCCGAGGTGTGCGAGCCCGCGGTCGACATCCCTCCGTCGTCAGGGCCCGGCGCGGGCGTGCCGTCAGGTGCTCAGCGTGGGCCGCAGCGGTGACAGTGCGGCCATGTCGACGTGGATGACGGTGGGACCGGCGTACCGGAGGGCCTCGACGAAGGCGTCCTCGAACCGCTCGGCGCTCGCGACGCGTGCCGCCCGGGCGCCGAACGCCACCGCGACGTCGTGGAAGTCCGGCGTGGCCAGGTCGAACCCTGCGCGGGTCGAGGGCCCGACCCCCTAGTCCCCCTGGTCCACCTGGCGCAGCATCCCGTAGCTGCCGTCGTCGAAGAGGCAGACCACGGTGTGCGCGCGTTTGGACCTCGGTGGCAGCCGGCAGGCGGAGGTCGGCGAGACCACGTCGCGGCAGACGGAGCGGAGCATGGCCGCCTGGTTCTCCGCCTCGTGGACGTAGCCGCGGCCCCGCCCCAGATGGGTGGCGGCGACCTGGCTCGTGATCAGCAGCACCGGGGAGACGCGTGGTGCGCCTCGTACAGCCCGCCCATCGCGTTCGTGGTCCCGGGTCCGCCGCTCACGACGCCACCTCGAGCTCTCCGCGCGTCCGTGTCCGCGGCGCGCCCGACCCCCTGCTCGTGCCACCAGCCGACGACCCGGTGAACCCGTGTTGTGGGCACTGGCGAGCGCGAAGGCGTTCCGCACCCCGAGCGCCTCCAGCGCCATTGCGATCGCGTCGCTCGCAGGCATCGTGGCCTCGGCGGCCCGCCCGTCGGATGGGACAGCCGGAGCCGTCGGCACGACCCGGACCGAGCGGTCATCATCGGAACTCCCCTTCCGAGCGGGTCTAGCAAGCGCTTGGGACACTATTCGGCCGGCCACGGACTCCGGGCGGTGTCGTTCGGGTCGCGGAGAGCCTGTTCGGAGCTGCTTGACGAGTGACCTCGCTCTCATTACGGTGGCTAAACCAAGCGCTTGATCGGCAGTGTCGCCGGTGTGGAGAGGGATTGACATGACTCGAAGGCTGGCCGCCGCTGCGGTGGCCGCAGGAGCCGCGCTCGTCCTGGCCGCCTGCGGTGGCGGCACCGAGGCGGCGGGTGGGGATTCCCAGAAGCCGTACCGCGTGCTGGTGACCGGCGGGGTGAGCGCCCAGGGGGTCCTGGCGGCCAACTCCGGGACCTCGATCCTCTCCACCAAGGCGGGGGCGGACGTCGTGAACGCGGCGGGCGGGGTCGGAGGTCGGCCGGTGGAGGTCACGGTGGTCGACGACGCGGGCGACCCGACGCAGGCCCTGACCAGGATCCGCGAGGCCATCAACTCGGACGCGAAGCCGGACCTGGTGTTGATGTCCGGACCGTCCACGATCTCGGCGGCGATCCTGCCGGTGCTGAACCAGCACGACATCCTCTCGTTCTGTGGGGCCCCGACCGCCGACTCGGGGGACCCCGGGAAGTTCCCGCTCAACTTCGACCTGTCCTCGCCCGCCGACAGCGTCGCGGCCTACGTGGCCGAGGTGAAGAGGCGCGACTACACCTCGGTCGGCATCATCCACGGCAGCTCGGCGTACGGGGTCGGCATCGGAAACGGGTGGGAGAAGGCCCTCACCGAGGCGGGCGTCACGGTCGTCGGCAACGAGGAGTACGACGTCGCCGCGCTGGACATGACGCCGCAGCTGCAGTCGCTGCAGAGCAGGCAGCCGCAGGCGTTGCTGGTCGACGGCTACGGCGCGCCCGTCGGGTACCTGTTGCAGAGCAAGGACCGGCTCGGGTGGTCGGTGCCCATGATGGGCGACCTGTCGGTCTCGGCCACGAGCCTGGTCACCAACCCGCCGCCCAACGGTGTGCTGGGCACGCCGCAGGTCGCGGACCTGACGATGCAGGTCCCCAAGGGTGCGGTGAAGAACCAGGGTGCCCCGCCTGCCGATGAGATGGTGGCGGCGATGACGCGGATCGGCCCCATCCCGACCAGCCTCCTCAACGCCGTCAACTACGACGCGGTGAAGCTCGCCGCCGCGGCCGCCGCGGACGCGGGCTCGACGGACCCCCAGGCCATGGCGGAGTCCGTGACCAAGGAGTCGGTCCAGGAGGCGGCGAAGACGGCCGTCTACTCGCGGTACGCCTTCACCCCGACCTCGCACGCGTCGAACGCGCTGCCGACGGACTACACCTTCATCCCGCCGTCGACGCTGAAGGACGGTCGGTTCGGCAGCGGTGCCGGGAGCTGAGGCGTGACACTCGTCTGGTCCGGGCTCGCGCTCGGTGCCGTGTACGCGTTGGTCGCGATCGGCTACAACCTGGTCTACCTGTCCTCGCACACCTTCAACTTCGCGCAGGCGCAGCTGATGATGGTGGGCACGTTCGTGGCCTACACCGGGCTCGTCGTGCTCCGGCTGCCCGTGGTGGTCGTGGCGATCCTGGCGATCGTGGTCGTGGCCCTGGCGGCGGCCATCGAGGAGCGGGTCGCCGTGCGCCCGGTCCCGGACCACCAGACCCAGCTCGTCACCACCCTCGGCGTCGCGACCGTCCTCAACGGCCTCACCCAGCTGATCTGGGGCGGCCAGCCGCTGACGGTGCCGTTCTTCGGGTCCGAGGACCTCGTGTCGCTGCTCGGCGGCCGCGTGTACCCCGTCGAGCTGGTGCTGATCGGCCTCGCCGTCCTCCTCGTCGTGGTGCTCGCGTGGCTGGCCAACCGGTCGATGCTAGGGATCGCCCTGATCGGCATGGCGGAGGACCGCGACGCCACGCAGCTGCTCGGCATCGACGTCCGGAAGATCGCCTTCTGGGTGTTCGCGGCGTCCGGTGCGCTGGCCGGTGCGCTGGGACTGTTCGTCGGTCCGAAGACCTACGCGGTGGCCACCCTGGGGGCGGCACTGGCCCTCAAGGGCTTCGTCGCCCTGGCGATCGGAGGCTTCGGGTCCCTGCCCGGGGCGCTCGTCGGCGGCCTCGCCGTGGGGCTCGTGGAGAGCCTGGCGGCCCGCTACCTCGGTGCCGAGTTCAGCAACCTGGCCGTGTTCGTGCTCCTGCTGGTGGTGCTGATGACACGTCCGACCGGCCTCTTCGGCCGGCTTCGAGAGCGGGTGGTGTGACCGATGGGTGCCCCCTTGGTGGGTCTGTGGCGCGGGGTTCGGGCGCTGCCCTCGTGGGCCCTGCCACTGGCGCTCGCGGTGGTCGTGCTCCTGCTGCCGTTCGCGGGCCTGGGTTTCTCGGCCACCCGGCAGATCCAGCTCGCGCTCATCCTCGCCCTGCTGGTCTCGGGCCTCAACCTGTCCCTCGGGTACGCGGGCGAGCTCGCGCTCGGCCAGCCCGCCATGTACGCGGCGGGCGCCTACACGGCCGGGATCATGTCCGTCGCCGGGACGACCGACGTCCTCGTGCAGCTGGTGGCGGGCGGTGTCGTCGCCCTGGTGGTCGGCCTGGTGACCGGGGTGCCCGGCCTGCGGCTGGGCAGCTGGTCGCTGGCGATGACGTCGTTCTTCCTGGTCCTCGTGCTGCCGGACGTCATCGCGATCCTCGAGCCGATCACCGGTGGCCGCAACGGGCTGTCCGGGATCCCCGGCCCCACGCTGCTCGGTCAGGTGCTCGACGACACGGGCCTGTACATCCTGCTCGTCGTCGTCGCGGCGCTGTGGTTCGCCTTCATGCGCAACATCGTCGTCTCCCGGCACGGCGTCGCGTTCCGGGTGCTCAAGCAGAGTCCGGTCCTGGCGTCGTCGGTGGGCATCTCGGTCTTCAGGATGAAGCTGGTCGGCTACGCGCTCGGGGCGATCCCCGCGGGTCTGGCGGGCGTGTTGTTCGCCAACCTGGACCTGTACATCGCGCCGGAGGCGTTCGGGTTCACGATCGCCACCACGGTGCTGGCCGCCTCGATCCTCGGCGGGACTGCGAGCGTGTACGGCGCTCTCGTCGGGGCCGCCGTCATGCAGTTCGGGCCCAACCAGTCATCGGCCTTCCAGGAGTACGCCCTCGTCTTCTACGGGGTGTTCCTCGTCGTCGGCGGTGTGCTGCTCAGCGGCGGCCTCTCCGGCCTGGCCCGCAGGGCGGCTGCGCGCCTGGACCGGTCCGCGGACATCCGCCCCGCTCCGGTGCCACGCGGGGACGGCCCTTCGCCGGACGGCGAGCTCAGCGGCTTGGCGGGCGCGTCGCTGGAAGTCGTCGGGCTCGAGAAGAGCTTCGGCGGCAACCGGGCTCTGCACGGCGTCGACTTCGCGGCGACACCCGGGCGGGTCACCGCGCTGATCGGGCCGAACGGTTCCGGCAAGACGACCATGCTGAACATGATCTGTGGCTTCTACAGCACGGACGCGGGCACGATCACCTTGGACGGCGAGGCCGTCCAGCACCTGCCGTCGTACCGGGTCGCCCGGGCAGGCGTCGCGCGCACGTTCCAGACCCCGAACATCCCCGGGGGGCTCACGGTGGAGCAGGCCGTGGCGGCCGGTCGGTACAGCACGGAGCACGTGTCCATGGTCGGCAGCGTCGTGCACAGCAGGAGGTTCCGCCACGTCCGTCGGGCGGACGCGACGGAGGTGGCCCGCGCGCTGGCCGTCGTCGGCATGGAGCACCTGGCCGACGCCGAGGCGGCCGCACTGCCGCTGGGCATGCGCCGACAGCTCGAGGTGGCCCGGGCGCTCGTGGCGCGGCCGCGGGTGCTGCTGCTGGACGAGGCGGCGTCGGGCCTGGACGAGGCGGAGGTGGCGCGCCTCGCCCTGGCGATCCGCCGCATCCGGGACGCCGGCGGCACCGTCGTGCTGGTCGAGCACAACTTCCGGCTGGTGCTCGAGCTGGCGGACCAGATCGTGGTGCTGGCCCAGGGTGCGGTCATCGGGGCGGGACCGCCCGAGGTGATCGAGCACGAGCCCCGGGTCCTCGCCGAGTACCTCGGGGTCACCCCCGAGGACGTCGCGGGCAGCGCGCTGGGAGCGGCCGCGGTTGTCGTCGAGGAGCCGGTGAACTCCGACAACCGCACGGGAGGCACGTCATGACGGAGCCTGGACGGGCGGCGCTGGCGGTGCGCGACCTCGCCACCGGCTACGGGGACCTGCGCGTGGTGCGTAACGTCTCCTTCGAGGTGCACCCCGGCCGGGTGACCGCCCTCCTGGGACGCAACGGCGCGGGCAAGACGAGCACCCTGCGTGCCGTGGCCGGGCTCAACCCGGTGTCGGCGGGGACGGTGCAGCTCGACGGGGCGGACATCTCGAAGCTGGCCACCCATCGGCGCATCCGGCTGGGCATCGCCTTCGTGCAGGAGGGGAAGCGGGTCCTGCACCGGCAGACCGTCGAGCAGAACCTGCTCCTGGGCGGGTTCGGGCACAGCAGGCGGCGCAGCGCGCTCGCGAGCTCGGTCGACGAGATCTACGAGCTGTTCCCCATGCTGGCCGACCGCCGGGGTCTGCTCGCCGGAGCGTTGTCCGGCGGGCAGCAGCAGATGCTGGCGATCGGGACCGCGTTGATGACCCGCCCGCGGGTCCTGCTGCTCGACGAGCCCTCCGGCGGGCTGGCGCCGGTCGTCGTCGCCGAGGTGCTCGACCGGATCACCGAGCTCAAGACGACGGGGCTGGCGATCCTGCTCGTCGAGCAGGCCGTGGAGGCGGCCCTGAGGGTGGCCGACGACGTCGCGGTCCTCGAGAGCGGCCGGGTCGCCCTCGCGGGGAGCGCACCGGACCTCGACGACCTCGAGCTGCTCCGAGGGGCGTACTTCGGGACGACTCCCTCGACCGGACCGTAGCCCGCCGGCTCCAGCGGGCCGCCGGTCGAGGCTGACGCGGCCGATGCCCGGCGACAGCTCTGGTCACCGCGTGCGCCGGCGCGGTAGCGGACGGGTACCGTCCTGAGTAACGTATCAAGCGATTGCTTGGCTACGGGGTTCGTCGTTCGGGATCGAGATGACGTGGAGGTGGCAGTGGCGGGTAACCGTGCGCAGTGTGAGGTCCTGGTGATCGGCGCCGGTTTCGGCGGGCTGTACGCGGTCCACCGGCTCCGGACCGCGGGGTTCGACGTCCAGGCCGTCGAGGCCGCGGGCGGGGTCGGGGGCACCTGGTACTGGAACCGGTACCCGGGGGCTCGGTGCGACGTCGAGAGCCTGGACTACTGCTACACCTTCTCCACCGAACTCGACGAGGAGTGGGACTGGTCCGAGCGGTTCGCGACCCAGGACGAGGTCCGCCGCTACCTCGAGTTCGTGGCGGACCGACTCGACCTCGGTCCCGCTTTCACCTTCGACGCCCGCATCGCGACCCTCCGGTTCGACGAGCGCAGCCGGACGTGGGCCGCCGCCACGGCGGACGGCCGTGAGTGGGAGGCGCGCTTCGTCGTGACGGCCGTCGGCGCGCTGTCCGCGCCGCTGTCGCCGCGGATTCCCGGGCTCGACACCTTCGAGGGCCGCGTGCTGCAGACGGCGACCTGGCCGAAGGATGTCGGCCCGGACGATCTGGCGGGTCTGCGCGTGGCGGTGGTCGGCTCCGGTTCGTCGGGGGTGCAGGTGGTCCCGGCGATCGCCGACCGGGTCGCGGCACTGCACGTGTTCCAACGCAGCCCGAACTTCTCGGTGCGCGTGGCCCACCGCGGGCTGGACGAGGAGGAGCGGGCCGCGGCGCGGGCGGGGCGGGACGAGCGCCGTCGGGCGCGGTTCACCACGCGCACCGGTACCGCCCTGGCGGGTTCGGGCCGGTCCGCCATCGGTCTGTCCGACGCCGAGTGGGCGGACGAGTGCGAGCGGGCGTGGGACGCCGGCTACGGGTACGCCTTCCTGAGCCACTTCACCGACACCGGCCGGGACCTCACCGCCAACGCCCGGCTCGCGGACTTCGTGCGCGGCAAGATCCGCACCACGGTCACCGACCCGGAGACCGCGGAGCGGCTGGTCCCCACCGACCACCCGATCGGCGCCAAGCGGATCTGCCTGGACGACGGCTACTACGAGTGCTTCAACCGCGACCACGTGGCGCTCGTCGACCTGCGCACGGCGGGCGGGCTGCGCGCCACCCCCCGGGGGCTGCAGACGGACGACGCGGACTACGAGGTGGACGTCGTCGTCCTGGCCACCGGCTTCGACGCCGTGACCGGCGCGCTCTCCCGGATCGACCTCCGGGGACCGACCGGTGAGGCGCTCGCCGACCGCTGGCGGGACGGGGCCTCGAGCTACCTCGGGGTCGCGGTGACGGGTTTCCCGAACCTCTTCACGGTGACCGGTCCCGGCAGCCCCTCGATCCTGGTCAACGTGGTCGCGGCCATCGAGCAGCACGTCGACTGGATCGTCGACCACCTGGAGCACCTGCGGCGGCGAGGGCTGAGCCGGTCCGAGGCCACGCCCCAGGCTCAGCTCTGGTGGGACGAGCAGGTGGCGGCGGCCACCGAGCTGACCGTGCACCGCTTCGCCGCGAGCTCCTGGTACCTGGGGACCAACGTCGAAGGCAAGCCGCGGCGGATGCTCGCCTACGCGGGCGGCCTGGACCGGTACCGGCGCCTCGCCGCCGACATCGCCCGGGACGACTACCGCGGTTTCACGACCTGCTGACCGCAGACGGACCCGCCCCGAAGCCGACCGAGGAGATCCCAGTGAAGTTCGTCGCATCCATCACCATGGTGGACCCTGAGTTCTACCTGCCGTTGGCCCGCGCCGCAGAGGAGGCCGGCTTCGACGGCGTCTCGGTCTCCGACAGCGTCGGGTATCCGCGGGAGTCCGACTCCCGCTACCCGTACACCGCCGACGGTTCCCGGGAGTTCCTCGAGCGCAAGCCCTTCCTCGAGCCGATGGTCGCCCTCGCCGCGATGGCCGCGGTGACGAGCACGGTCGAGCTGATCCCGTTCGTCCTCAAGCTCCCGATCCGGAACCCGGTCCTGTTCGCCAAGACCGCCACGTCCGTCGCCGTGCTGTCGGACAACCGGCTCCGGCTCGGTGTGGGCACCAGTCCCTGGCCGGACGACTACGCGCTCGTCGGCCTGGAGTGGAAGGGCCGGGGTCGCCGGTTCGAGGAGTGCATCGCGGTGCTGCGGGCCCTGCAGACGGGGGACTACGCCGAGCACGACGGCGAGTTCTACAGCTTCCCGGCGGTGCGGCTGAACCCCGTGCCGGACAAGCCGATCCCGCTGCTGCTGGCGGGCGAGTCGGAGCGGCTGCTCGACCGAGCGGCACGCATCGGGGACGGGTGGGTCAGCACCCATCGCGGCCTGGCGGAGCTCGAGGAGCTGCTCACGCGCCTCCACACGGCCCTCGGGGCCCACGGCCGCCAGGGCGAGCCTTTCGACGTGCACGTCACAGCCGGTCCGGACGTCGACACGATCCGCAGGCTGGAGGAGATCGGGGTCACCCACGTGCACGCCGGCTACCCCGGTCCCCACTCGCCCCTGGACCGGGAGCCGGACTCCGAGCCCCTGGGACCGAAGATCGACCGGCTGCGCCGATTCGGGGACGAGGTCATCGCGGGTTTCCGCGGGTGACGGGACGGCCCGGTGTCAGGCCCCGCCCCTCGGCAGCGACTCGAGGTGGCGGGCGGGGTACTCCCCGCCGCCGGTCACGGCGAGGTCGGCGCCGTTGATGTAGCAGGCGAGCGGCGAGGACAGGTAGAGGCAGGCCGACGCGACGTCCGAAGGGGTGGCCATCCGGCCCGCGGGGATCGTGCCGGTCAGCCGCGCGAGTACCGTCTCGCCGCTCTCCTCGGCGGACCCGTACCACTCCGCCATCCCCTGCGTCTCCACCTGGCCCACGGTCACGTGGTTCACCCGCACCGCCGGGGCCCACTCGAGGGCCAGCGCCTTCGTCAGCATCAGCAGTCCCGCCTTCGCCGCGGAGTACGCGGCTGTGCCCGGGCTGGGGTCATGGGCGCTGATGCTGCCGATGTTGATGATGCAGCCGCCCTCGGGCCTGCCCTGCATCACGGTGTTGGCGGCCTGGGCGACCGAGAACGCGGCGAGCAGGTTCAGGGAGACGATCTTCTCGAAGAAGCGCGGCGACATCGTCGCGGCGTCGGCGGCGGGCGACCCGCCCGCGTTGTTGACGACGACGTCGAGACGGCCGTGTCGCTCCGTGGTGGACCGCACGGCGTGGGCGGCCTGATCGGCGTCCCGCAGGTCGGCCGGCACGAACGTCGCCGTCCGGCCGCCTCCCTCTGGCAGGCGGTCCGGCTCGGTGCGCCCGCACACGACGACATCGGCCCCGGAGGCGAGGAACCGGGCCGCGACGACCCTGCCGATCCCGCGGGCACCCCCCGTGACCAGCACGGATCGACCCGACAGATCCCACGGGCACTCCTCGTTCAGCACGTGCACTCCCTCCGCGCTCCGAACAAGCGCTCGGTCGTTGACAGTGTGACCCGGGCGCGAACACGACGATGTCGCAGGAGGATCACAGGAGGGTCTCCGCGCGGCCGTCGAGCAGCCTGCCGCTCCTCGGCATCCGGCGCCTCCTCGTCCCGTCCGTCGACCCTAGGACCGGTTCAGGGGCCGTGGGTCCTCCGTCCCGATCACCGGAAATCCTGCCACCGACCGTGAACGAGCGCTTGATTCGGACCCGGTCGGCGTGGTGGTATCGGGCCGGGCGACGCGCCGGCGAGTGGCGCATCGTGGTGCGGGACAGGACCCGCAGCGACGTCGCCCGGGTCGAGCCGCTACCCGGCCCGAGGGTCGACCCGGGCCCGACGACCCCTGTACCGAGTGCCGGCTGCGGCCGGACGAACGGAGCGGACCTGTGGAGTTCGACGTCGTCGTGCCCGGCGCCAACCACACGCCGGGACGCTACGACTGGGCGCACTCGCTCGACGCGGACGGCTTTCGGCAGATCTTCGCCACCGCGGACGAGCTCGGCTACCGCAGCGTCTCGGTCTCCGAGCACCTGGCCATGCCGCGCGGTGAGGTCCCGCGGCTCGGGGGCTACTGGCAGGACGCCCTCGCCGTGATGGCCTTCGCGGCGGCTGCGACCCGTCGGGTGCGGCTCGACTTCTGCGTGCTGGTCCTGCCCTACCACCATCCGCTGCGGCTGGCCAAGACGCTCGCCACCATCGACGTGTTGTCCGGGGGGCGGGTGGACGTCTCGGTGGGAGTGGGGCACGCCGAGCAGGAGTTCGCGGCGCTCGGGGTGCCGTTCGCGGAGCGCGGCGCCCTCACCGACGAGATCCTCCAGGCCCTCGACACCCTGTGGACGCACGAGTGGCCCGAGCATCGCGGGAGGTACTTCGAGATAGCCGGTCTCGCCGTCGAGCCCAGGCCGCTGCAGAAGCCCCGGCCGCCGATCTACGTCGGGGGAAACTCGAAGCCTGCGCTCCGACGCGCGGCGCGGCACGAGGGGTGGCAGCCGAACCCGGTCGGCTTCACGGTCGCCGAGCTGCCTCCGCTGTTGGACTATCTCCGCGCGCAGCCCGAGTTCGCGGGGAAGGCGGAGACCTTCGACCTGAACTGGCTCTTCGCGCCGTCCGGGGTGCACTTGGACGAGGGGTTCGCGCACGCGGGTGCCGCGCGGCTGCGTGCCTATCGTGACCGGCTCGTGGACGCCTACGCCGGGTCGTACCGACCGGTGGGCATCACCCGGACGGTGGCCGAGCCGCCGCGAGCGCTCCGGTCCCTGGAGGAGTATCTCGACTTCCTGCGGTGGTTCGACGCCGAGGTCGCCACCGCCCTGCGGTGAGTACGGCGCGGCGAGCTCAGTCGTCGTCGAAGGCGGCGTATCCGTCGAGGAACAGGGAGGCGCAGTCCTCGGCCAGCTGGTCCACGGTGTAGCTGCCCTCGGGGCGGTACCAACGCACGGACAGCCACACCGCGTCACGGAGGAAACGGTAGAAAACCCGCGGTTCGATGTCCGTGCGGAACGAGCCGTCGGCGCGGCCGGCTTCGATCGCTCCCAGCCACGTCTGCTGTACCTCCGCGGTCGCCGCCTTGACCTCCTCGAACTCGGGGAGCCCGCGGATGTAGCTCATCTCGTTCTGGTAGACCACCGTCGCGTCCGGCGCGGCCTCGGCCGCGAGGAGCGAGGCGTGGATGAGCTGTTCCAGGCGGGCCCTCGGTGCGAGGTTCATGGCGAGCACACGGCTGTAGCGTTCCCGCAGGTCTGCCAGGTAGCTCGTGACGATCTCCCTGACGATGGCGTCCTTCGACGGGAAGTGGTGGTAGAGGCTTCCCGAGAGCATCCCGACACGGTCCGCTATCTGCCTCACCGTGCTCGAGCGGACGCCCTGCTGGGCGAAGAGTTCGGCGGCGCTGCTCAGGATCGCCGAGCGCCGGTCGGCCGTCTGCGTCACCACCGCGTCATCCTCCACAGTCAAGCGCTTGGTAGATGGAGCTTATCCGAACCTTCGTCTCCTCGTCCTTGTGTATCGCACAGCCCGCCTCGGCCCTCACCGCGTCACAGGTGCGCAACACTCATCGAATGGTGGCCCCGGCGTCCACCCGGATCTCGGCGCCGGTCACGTACCGGGACTCGTCGGACGCGAGGTAGAGCAGGGCGTTGCTGAGGTCCACAGGGTCGATGCGGCTCACCGGGAGGGTGTTGGCGAAGATCCCCCGCAGGTCCGGGCGCTTGTCCAGCAGCTGCGGCAACACCGGTGAATGGCCCTGTGCCGTGTCGACGCCGGTCGGATGGATCAGGTTCACGCGGATGTTCCGGTCCGCGAGCTCGTGCGCCAGGGTCCTGGCGACGCCGACGACCGCGTGCTTCGCCGCGACGTAGGGCAGGTAGAAGGGCAGACCCACCACCGACCCCGTCGACCCCATGATCACGATGCTGCCGCCCCCCGACTCCTCCAGCGAGCCGAGCGAGGCCTGCACGGTGTTCCAGACCCCGGTCAGGTTGATGTCGAGCGTCGTCTGCCAGACCTCGGCGGTGAGATCCTCCACCGGCTGCACCGTGCAGATCGACGCGTTCGCCACCACGACCCGGAGGGGACCCAGCTCGGCCGTCCCCGCCTCGACGACGGCGCTGAGCTCGTCCGGGTTGCGGACGTCGGCGACGGCGGGATGGGCCCGGCGACCCAGCGCGCGCACGGCCTGCGCCGTCTCCGCCAGGCCTTCTTCGGTGCCCATCGGGTAGCCCACGATGTCGAGCCGGCGGCAGAGGTCGACCAGGACGACGTCGGCCCCCTCCTCCGCCAGCTTCACCGCGTGGCTGCGCCCGATGCCCTGCGCCGCGCCCGTCACGAGCGCCGTCTTGCCGCTGAGCCGCATGTCTTCTCCTCGGGGTCGTGTTCTCGGGTGGGGATGTCAGCCGACGGCGGGCTGTGCGGGTCCAATTTCCACACCGGGCCCTGCCCGCATCTCGAATCCGTCGTAGCCCTTCTCGACCACGGTGGACACGACCTCGCGGTAGCGCCCGAAACCGCCGACATAGGGCATGAACACCCTCGGCTTGCCCGGCACGTTCGCCCCGACGTACCAGGAGTTCGCGCGCACCATCAGGGTCCCCTCCGCCAGCTCGGCACAGTGCTGGACCCACGACTCCTGGGCCTCGGCGCTCGGCTCGATCCCCCACAGGCCCTGTGCGTCCAGGTGGTCGATGGTCTCCGCGACCCAGTCGACGTGGTGCTCACCGGCCAGGACCATGTTGCTGAGCACGCCGGGGCTGCCCGGGCCGGTGATGACGAACATGTTCGGGAAGCCGGCGACGCCGAGACCCAGGTAGGTCTTCGGCCCGTCGGCCCACTCGGCACGCAGCTCCCGCCCGTCCCGGCCGCGGATGTCGATCGCCGCGAGAGCCCCGGTGAGAGCGTCGAACCCGGTGGCGAACACGAGGTCGTCGAGCTCGTGCAGCACCTCGCCCGTCCTGATCCCGGCGGGGAGGATCTCGTCGATCGGCGTCTCGCGCAGGTCGACGAGCGAGACGTTCTCGCGGTTGAACGTCGCGTAGTAGCCGCTGTCGGTGCAGATCCGCTTCGAGCCGATCGGGTGGTCCCGCGGGATCAGCCGATCGGCGACCGCGGGGTCGTCGATGACCGCGCGGACCTTCTCCTCGAAGAAGGCCCGAGCAGGCGCGTTGGCCTCCTCGCTGTGCAGCTGGTCGGGGAAGGCCTTGCTGAACAGCACGCCCCCGAGCGCCCACTGCTTCTCGTAGGTCCGGCGCCGTTCCGCCTCGTCCACGTCCAGGGTGTTTCGGGGGTGCGGGAAGTGTGGCGACCCGCCGCCGCTCTCCCGCGAAAGCTTGCGCCGCTCGGGGTAGGCCGCCCGGTACTCCGCGCGGCTCTCGTCGGTGTGCGGCCGGTTGGGCGCGGGGATCGAGTAGTTGGCCGACCGCTGGAAGACGGTCAGGTGCGCGGCCTGCTCCGCGACGATGGGGATGAGCTGGATCCCCGAGGAGCCCGTGCCGATCACGCCCACCCGGCGCCCGGCGAGGTCGACCGGCTCGTGCGGCCAGCGGGCGGTGTGCAGGACCCGGCCTGCGAAGTCGGCGAGCCCGGGAATCGCCGGGGTGCGGACCGCGGACAGGCTGCCCGTCGCGAACACGACGAACCGGCAGTCGATCTCGTCACCGGTGTCGAGGACGACCGTCCAACGGCCGCTGCTCTCGTCCAGGACGGCGCGGGCGACTCGCCCCTCGAAGCGGATCGACCGGCGCAGGTCGTACCGGTCGGCGACGTGGTTCAGGTAGCGCAGGATCTCGGGCTGGGTGGCGTAGCGCTCCGACCACTCCCACTCCTGCTCCAGCTCCGGGTCGAAGGAGTAGGAGTAGTCGATGCTCTCGACGTCGCACCGGGCACCGGGGTACCGGTTCCAGAACCAGGTCCCGCCGACCCCCGAACCCGCCTCGACACACAGGACCGAGAGTCCCTGCTCGCGCAGTCGGTGGATCGCGTAGAGGCCCGCTATTCCGGCCCCGACGACGACGACGTCGACGGACCCTGCGGTGGTGTCGTCAGGCATTGCACTCCTCGTTACTCGTCGGGTGTCTCATCGGGCCGTCTGTCCGAGTGCGGCCTTGGCGACCTTGCCGGTGGCCGCCCGCCGCAGCTCCGGCAGGACGACGACCGCCGCCTCCGAGACAGCCGGATGGCGGCAGAGCAGCTGCTCGACCTCGGCGGGGGAGACGTTGAACCCCCCGACGACGAACATGTCGTCGAGCCTGCCGGTCACGGTCACGTTGCCCGCGTCGTCCATGCGGCCCGCATCCCCGGTGTGCAGCCAGCCGTCCGGGTCGACCGCGGCGGCGGTCGCGGCCGGGTCTGCACGGTAACCGGACATGACGTTGAACCCACGGACGAGGATCTCCCCCGTGTCGGTGGTGGTGGGCGCGATCCGCACCTCCACCCCGTCGACGGCGCGTCCGCTGGTGGCGGAGACCACCTCGCCCGGGTCGCCGAGCCTGCACATCGTCACGACGCCGCCCGCCTCGGTGAGTCCGTACGCCGTCACGACCTCGCGCAGGCCGAGCTCGTCGCGCATCCGGCGGATCAGCTCCCTGGGCACCACGGAGGCGCCGGTGACGGCGAGCCGCAGGGCGAACAGGTCGCGCCCGGCCAGGGACGGGGCGTTGAGCAGCGAGGCGTAGAGGGTCGGCGGGGCTACCTGCTGGTGAACCCGTTCTTCCACAGCTTCGGGCTGCTCGCCGGGCTGTTCTCCTGTCTTCTGCGCCGAGCCACGGCGCTCCCGGTCCGGGAGCTGGACACCCTCGCCGTCCTGGACCTCGTCGAGCAGGAGCGGGTCACCGGGATCCCCGCGGCCGAGCGCCACGAGCGCCCAGCGGACCGAGTTGGGTGCCCGGACCCCGACAGCGTCGCCCGGGGCCACACCGAGCGCCTGCAGCGCGGCGGCGACCCGCTCGACGGCCGCCTGCAGGTCCCGGTGGGTCACCCGCTGTGCGCGGGAGCAGATCCCGGATCCGTCGGATGAGCCGTCCACGACGGCCTCGACACCGCCGTGGAGCCGGGCCCTGCGGCGGAGGACCTCGGGGAGTGTCGCCGGCGCCGCGGCGACGTCCCGGGTGTCCGTCGCGGGGCTCAGGCTCACCAGTCCTGCCACGGGATGATCGTGCGCAGCGGGGAGCAGAACAGTACTCGTTCGGCGGCTGGGGCAGGCGCGCCACGACCGTCGGCGTCCCAGGCCACGGTCCGCTCGGCCACCTCGCGGGTGACCGTCTCGGGCTCGTCGTCCAGGTAGAGCAGCGTCACGCGCAGCGAGCCGCGCGGGTACTCGGGGACGGCGTCGAGTGGCAGGCTGGCGTGCCGCTGCGGCTCGAGCAGGGAGAAGGTCCATGCCCCCGCCACACCGGGGACGTCGAGCAGGTCCGGCATCCGGACGGTGTCCAGCCAGTGGAACTGTTCGTGCGCCGAGGCCCCGTGGGGCTCGTCGAGCTGGGTCAGCGTGACGTGCAGCCCCCGGTTCGGCCGGAAGGGGAGGGTCTCGGCCGAGACGGGGACCCGCGGCGACACGTAGCCGAGGACCGGGGTGAAGAACGCGAGCAGCGGCCTGGCGACCCCGGGCAGGATGGGCCCCCGGCCCCACTGGAACGAATTCTCGCCCAGCTTGGACCACGCGGCGACGCTCTCGTCCGAGGGCTGCCGGAACCAGTACATGGCCATGTAGTCCACGTCCGCGAAGCGCGCGTCGGGCTCACCCGCGACGTCGCGACCCGTGGCGGCGCATTCCGAGGTCCGCGACCACCGGTCGCCCCACGCGACCCCGGGCAGGCGGAGGTTCTCGGGTCGGTGGTCGAGCTGGTGCCACTCGTTGTAGGTGCGGTGGGCCGCAGGCGACTTGTCGCTCAGGGCCACGAACGAAAAGAACGCTCGCTGCGAGAACACTGCTGACCTCCACGTCGCCGGACCTGCCGGGGGCTTCACCGGGACGGTCGCGCGAAGGCGCGCCGGCCGCGGAAACCCTGGGACTGTCCGACGCGCGGCAGGTCGACCACGATCATGGGGCGGACCGGGTCTCGGTGGGCCGACGGTCCCGGTCAGTGAGACACCGCGCCGCGGGCTCGGGGATGGCGCGTAACCAAGCAACCATTTGCTACGGTGGTGTCAAGCCGGGCATGGAGGTCGTGTGATGTACCGCTACGACGACGAGATCGCCCCCCACGTGGAGGGGCTGCCGCGGCGCGACCTCCGTGAGCTGAAGGCGACGCGTGCCGCGTTGGACGCGGCCGCGGCCGCGGCGGCCGCGCAGGTCGACCCCGCAGGCGTCGCGGTCGAGGAACAGGAGATCCGCGACGGGCCCCGGGTGCGGGTGTACCGGCCCGACCGGCCGGTCGACGGCGGCGGCGTGATCCTGCACGCACACGGCGGCGGGTTCGTGATGTGCAGTGTGGAGACCAGCCACGCGCGCAGCGTCGAGCTGGTCCGGGAGACCGGCCTGCCGCTGGTCTCGGTCGAGTACCGGCTCGCCCCCGAGCACCCTTATCCCGCGGCCGTCGACGACGTCTACGCCGCGCTGGAGTGGCTCGCGGGCAAGGGTGTCGACGAGCTGGGTGCGGACCCGGGTCGGATCGCGCTGCACGGTGTCAGCGCGGGGGCCGGCCTGGTCGCGGGGGTGGCGCTGCTGGCCCGCGACCGTGGTGGTCCTCGGCCGCGCTTCCAGTTCCTGAACATTCCGGTGCTCGACGACCGGCAGCGGTCGGCCAGCATCCGGGCCTTCACCGACACGCCGGGATGGGACACCACCAAGAGCGCGCTCAGCTGGGACGCCTATCTCGAGCGGGGAGTGCCGGGGGGTGCGGACGTCGAGCCGTACGCGGCCCCGGCGAGGGCGACCGACCTCCGTGACCTCCCCCCGGCCTACGTCAGCGTGATGGAGTTCGACCCACTCCGAGACGAGGGCATCGCCTACGCGTCCGCGCTTCTCGCGGCCGGGGTCCCCACCGAACTGCACGTGTTCCCGGGCACGTTCCACGGGTCCACCGCGATGCTCAGCAGCCGGATCGGCGACCGCGAGCGTGCCGAGGAGGTCGAGGTCCTCCGCGCGGCGGTCGGATCCGGGGGATGAGGGGTGGGTGGGTGCAGGCCCAGCCTCCGGCGGGCGGACCCTTCGTCGCTCCCGGGGGTGCGTCGTTGACTGGTCTGAGCCGAGCAGCTGAATGTCCCGTTCTCCCCCCGGGCCGCCACATCGGTGGTCCCGGGTCGACCGCCTCGATGACGGAGGAGTTCGCATGAGTACACGACACGAGGTCTTCGACGGCGGGGTCGCCGTCGTCACCGGTGCCGGGGCCGGTATCGGCGCGGGCCTGGCCCGCCACCTCGCGGCGTCGGGGATGACCGTCGTCGTGGCCGACATCGACCGGGACGCCGCCGAGCGGGTCGCGGGCAGCCTCGCCTCGCCCGGACGCGGCGTGCCCTACCAGGTCGACGTGCGAGACGCCGACGCCGTCGCCGTCCTGGCCCGGTGGACCGGCGCGGAGCTGGGCCCGGTGCGGCTCCTGGTGAACAACGCGGGTCTCGAGCAGTTCGGCTACGTCTGGGACGTCCCCGTGTCCCAGTGGCAGCGGCTCGTCGACGTCAACATCAACGGTGTCTTCCATGGGCTGCGTGCTTTCCTGCCGGACATGATCGCTGCGAGTCACCGCAGCCATGTCCTCAACCTGGCGTCGATCGGCGCAGTCACCACCGTGCCTCTGCAGGCTCCCTACATCATGAGCAAGCACGCCGTGCTCGCCCTGACCGAGTGCCTGCACCAGGAGATCGCTCAGACCGGCGCCGACGTCGTGGTCTCCGCGGTCCTGCCCGGCCCGGTCGTGTCGGACATCTTCGCCAGTGCCGGCGGCGTCGACCACGGTGACGTGGCGGCCGCAGAGGGGCACCGCCGGGACATGCTCGCCGTGCGGGAGAGGGGCATGAGCGCAGACGAAGCCGCCGAGACCATCATCGCGCAGGCGGCGCGGGGGGAGTTCTACATCTTCACGCACGAGGAGGCCGGGCGTTCGGCCATGGTCGACCGGGCGGAACAGCTCGTGGCACGGCGGGCGCCGAGGTCCTTCCGCAGCCGGTTCGCATAGCCGGAGGATCGCTTCCGGTGCCCACGCCGCCGCCTGCCGCCTGGCCGGGCGACGCCGTGGATCGCCGGGCCCGGCGCCGCCGGAATGGCGGCCGCCTAGACGAGTAAGTCCGAACTCCCCTTCAGTGGTCGTAGGCGGTCAGGGAACGTGTGACTGCCTGGC